>CAMOXW010000017.1 GCA_946629405.1 uncultured Ruminococcus sp. | reverse complement strand
AGATCTCGCAGTTCTCGAAACCAACGTTGTAAACGCCGTCCGGACAATCAGCGGGAACCTGAACGTTGAACTTGAATACTACGCCGCCTGCTTCACCAGCAACAGGATCGCTGTTCTGGTCGAGGCAGATGAAGCTTGCCTGCATTGTTTCCTTATTGGTCTCAATGCCAGCTCCGCCGTATGCAGCAGAAGATGAACCGTAAGCTGTGATAGCGAGCGGGCTGTCGATCTTGAACTTAACGTCGTAAGAACCAACAGTCTTCTCAGCACCGGACTTGAGGAGTACGCTTACTGCTACCTTATCGCCGGCATTAGCTTTGTACTCGCCGAAGTCGAGAACGATATCGCCGTCAACGGGATCGTCGTTCTTGGAAGTTGTAACTGTAGAAGTTGTAGTTGTAGTAGTTGTTGTTGTTGTAGAAGTTGTTGTGCCGGGATCGCTTTCTCCCTCAACAGTGATCGTGAGCTCATTGAGAGCGAGGTTGGAGTAATCGCCGATATTAGCATATCTTGCTGACTCTGTCTCAAGAAGGAGAGCAGGGTTGCCCTTGTCGTCCTTGATGTAGTTACAGAACTGTACCTTGTATGTGCCGGCAGCAGTATTCTGCGGGAAGTTTACATCGAATACGAATACAGGGTAATCGTCAGACTTAGCACCTGTCCATGAATATCCTCTCGGGAATGTCTGGCCGAAGCCGATGTAGTAGTTGTCTGCACCAGCAGCAGCCTGCTTAGAATCAACTGTGAGGTTGAATATACCTGTAGGAGCATAGTCATCCATATCGTCAAGACCAGCAGCGAATACTACAGCATTCTTGGTAGAGATAGCCTCGCCCTTAGCTGTTGTGATAGACTGGTTTGTATCGAAGTAAGGCTTTGCAGGGTCAGAAAGATCGAATGTTACGTTAGCAACATCAGCCTGGTCTGAGTTGATTGTGATCGGGATAGCAATAGTCTGGAGGTCAGCAGTATCCTCTGAGAGATAAACAGCGCAGGGAACCTTAACAGCACCAGCAGAGATAGCATCCTTAGAAATAGTTATGTTGCTGCCCTGAGTAGCGTACTCAGAACCGGACTGTGCATAAGACGCAATTGTAAGTGTCTTTGTAGCGTCAGCAGCATTTGATACCGGAGCAGCTACGCTTGCCATTGTTGCAGCCATTGCCATTGAAGTGACTGCAGAGATAAACTTTTTCATCTGTAATAATTCCTTTCTTTAGGTTTTGAGCCTATTACTAAACTAAATTTTATGGGTTTGTATTCCTTTGTAAGGGGGACAAATCAGATAATCACGGAAATCAAAGCTCTGTAATGAGATTGAGCTTGTACTGCTGGATCTTGAGAGCATCCTTGTTGGTAATACCTTCAAGGCCGTCAACGTCAGCATTTTTCTCGCCTTTTTCAGAAAGCTTGTACTTATCAGGGTTGGAAACACTCTGCATAACAAATACAGCATCAGCCATATTTACCTGATTATCACAGTTTGCATCACCGCGAAGTGTTGCGACTGCGCCTGTGCCTACAGTAACGCTGCCGTTCTTTGTGGATACGGCATACTCTACCTGGGCTTCACCGTCAAGGTAACCTATGCTGATAGCATCATTAGCTGTGCCTGAGCCAGGGCGGGTCTCACGAACGAACGGAACGAGTTCCAGCTTGGAAACTGTACCGTCTGCGACACCGCTCTTGACTGTACCTTTGATAGTACAGAACACACCGTCATCCTTGATCCAGTAAGTTGAATCTTCAAGCATTGTGTTCCACAGCAAACCAACAGTACCCTCTGTAGCGTTGATCGTGCAATCGAAAAGGGGTGCTGAGTCTGATGATGAGGGATCCGCTGAAGCAGCTCCTGTCTCTGTGATAGGACCAGCCTCTACAGAATCGATGGATAATACGGTATTGTCGAACTTTACAGCAACATCAATACCTGCAATGCGGTTAGACGGAATGTCTGCCAGAGATACTGTCACTGAGAACTCCCCACCTGCACTTGCTGTTGTTTCGCTGACGGATATCTGCACTGTTTCGCCTGCGGCATATACAGCGGGTGCAATTGAGCATACTGAAAGTGAAAGCATTGAGGCGGCGATAGCTCCGACGACTATCTTTTTTGTCTTCATTTGATTTTCCTCCTTCTTCATTAATGTTATATAACAAAGGAACGAGCAGCCCCTTTGGTTATATCCTTGTCTGAGATCCGGCAGGACACCGGGATTTTGCGCAGCCTACCGGACGCAGTGATCGTGAAAGAAGCGTTCCTCCGGTAAGCCAAGCCTTGTAATACATAAGGACTTAAGCAGAAGTCCGCAAACGGCACAGAAGGCATATGTACACGCACTCACTGCCGCAGCAGACCGGAAACTCGCTTCGCACGCAGCACTTACGCAAAGACGCATCACACTGCCGTGACGAGATACTTAATCCCAAATCTATATTTATTCTTGATTTCATTATATAACAGCAAAAAAGAAAAGTAAATAGGTTTATGCCGTTTTTGGTATTTTATATAAACAGTAAAACCAATTTTTGCACGGTTTGCACAATTGATAAATTTTGTTCAAAACCGTACCCGGTGCACTTTATGAATTTTTTATTAATTGATAATATCATTTGTCGAGCTTCTGGAATTCCTTCGGGATCGCGGTGTCGATAATGTCATTTACGACGTCCCAGCCGAACGATGTATAGGTGCCCTGAGGTATCGCGTAGGGCAGTCCGTGGGAATTCGCAAGCTCGGGAGTGTACATACTATACGGATAGAGCTTCATATTGGCAAAGTCAGGTGAGTTGTAGTGAACAATATTCGGTATTACGCCGATATCTTCCAGTCTGACCTCGTTGGTACTGCCGTCAATGACGATATCGAAATCAGGCATCTCGCCAATAACATTGAAGTTGTCGGTCTGGGCACAGATGAAGTTGCCCATTGAGTAGAACACAAAGCCCTTCGTGCCGTCCGGACGTGTGATCCATTCCATTGTCTGGGCGGTATGAGTGTGGCAGCCAAGTATAACATCAGCGCCCCAGTCGATGATCTTTTCTGCAAGCACCTTTACGTCATCCCTGACCGTTACCGTGTCCTCTGCGCCCCAGTGAGCTGAAACTATGACCACATCAGCAATCTGCTTTGCTGCCTTGATCTGGCGCTCGATAACATCCTCCTCATTGTTCTTGATGACCCTGAGGTGTGAGCCGATGAGCAGATCGTCAAAGCCGTTGATATGCTCGCAGTATGCAAGGAAGGCGATCTTCACGCCGTTTACCTCACGCACACGGATATTGTTCGCATCCTCCTCGCTGAGATAAGCTCCGAGGACCGTGATATCGTTTTCACGAGCCTTTGCGTTCCAGAAGTTTATCGACTCCTCCAGACCGTCAAGTCCGTAGTCAAGCAGGTGGTTGTTTGCCATAGTGAAAACATCGAACCCGAGGTCGATAACTGCGTCAGCCACCTCCGGGGGCGAATTGAAGATAAGTGCTCCTCCATTGGCACCGCGGACCTCATTGCTCTGGGAGATTATGGTCTCCTGATTAAGTATCGCAACATCCGCACCTTCAACGATATAGCGCATATTCTCATACATAGGCTTGAAGTCGTAGCCGTAGCCGCCTGCGAGCGCCTCAGCGTTCTTGTAGACGGAGTAATGTATGAGGTTGTCGCCGGCAGCAACAACGTGTACCCTCTTATCCGGGGCAGGTGCTTCCGTCGGCGGAACAGCTGCCTCATCTGTGGCGATATCCGTTACCGCGGCAGGATCATTCTGCACGCCTCCGTCCGAGGTGCTGTCGCTGTTTTCTGCGACTTTGCTGCATCCTGTTGTAAGCGAAGCTGCAAGCAGAGCAATCGTGCTGAACAATGCAAGCTGGTTTTTCTTTCCGTATTTCATTATTATCTCCTGTTCCTACGGAGGCAGCCGGAGTGCGCCGGTCCCGCCGTATTATATTATAACACAAGTTTTCGGCTTTTTCAATTACCAATTGTATCAATTTGCAAGTAAATTACGCACTGTTTTACTTAAATTATCATTTATCCATCCCCGCAAACGACGGAATATAGGCAAATTCTGACATGAACAATTATGCTTTGCGACATTTTCGTTGGTTTTCACAAAGTTTTTCATTACTTTTTGTGCAATTCCTCCAACCAAACTTCTCTGGACCTTTGGAGGTCTGCAAATTCAGCCGCAAGTGCTTCCGCCTCGGCATAGGATGAGAGCTGATAGCACCTCCCGCGGAACTTCGCCGAACCGTAAAATCCATTCATGTACCACGCAGCGTGCTTGCGGGCTTCGTGCATAGCGAGCTCCTCGGATTTTTCGCTCAGCTCCAGTATCAGCCGGATGTGTTCCAGCATTACCTCCATTCTCTCCTCAACTCCCGGCGGAGAGTATCCCGTCCCTGCCATATGTGCCGATATCTCGCGGAATATGAACGGATTGCCATAGCTCCCGCGCCCTATCATAACAAGGTCGCAGCCTGTCCGGGAGTACATATCAGCGCAATGCGCCGCAGATACGACGTCGCCGTTCCCTATGACTGGAATGTTCACTGCTTCCTTTACCGTGCGTATCACGTCAATATCTGCCCTGCCGCTGTAGAACTGATCGCGGGTCCGGCCATGAACTGCAACAGCCGCAGCTCCGGCAGCCTCAAGCGCCTTCGCCATATCCGCAGCGTTGACCGTATCAGCCGACCAGCCGCTCCTTATCTTGACGGTAACAGGCGTCTCCCCCGCTGCTTTCACGGCAGCCTCACAAACCTTCGCCGCAAGCGTGATATCCTTCATAAGTGCCGAGCCTGAGCCTGTACCGACGACCTTCGGGACAGGGCAGCCCATGTTGATATCAATTATATCAGGCTCATACGCCCTTACTATCTCTACAGCCTTCGCCATGAACTCCGGCTCGCTCCCGAAAAGCTGAACTCCCATAGGACGCTCAGCTTCGGTGATAGTGCATAGCTCCGCGGTCTTGCGGTCGCTATAGCAGATGCCCTTTGCGGAGACCATTTCGCTCACGACGTATGCTGCACCGTATTTCTTACACATAAGCCGGTATGCCCGGTCAGCCACTCCAGCCATCGGTGCAAGTGCTGCGGTACGCTTTATCGGCACCTTTCCTATTATAATAGTGTCACTCATTAATCTTCTCCGGAGCAGCCTCCCTGTTTCTGAAAACAAAAACCTTGCTTATCACATAATTGAGGATGAGCACTATGACGTTAGCAGCAACCTTTGTTATCCAGTAGTTGATACCTATGAGCGAATAGCCAAGCCACATTATCGCCATTTCCGCAAGCAGGGTGAAGACTCTTCCGCCGTAGAAGGACGCAGCCTCTGCGGTAAGCTCCTTCACGCCGTGTGCTTTAGAATCAAAGACCCACAGCCTGTTTGTGACATAGGCGAAGGTCACGGCGCATATCCATGAAATAACGGTGCTGAGGTTGCTGACAGCACTCTTGCCCATGCCTGCATTTTCAAGCAGGCTTTTGGCGACACCTGCGCTGACGAAGCTCACCACTGTCGTGAGCACGCCAAAGAAAAGGTATAGCCATTTTTCTTCATATTTGTAGTAAAGGTCGCGTATCGGCTTCGGAAAAATATTCACGACAGCCCGGATAAGCTTTTGCATATTATCTTCCTTCCGTTTATTCTTTGCGTAATGCACATACAATATCATTGTATCACTTGCCAAGCTTTTTTTCAAGTGTTTTCACACATTTTTCCGGAAATGATCTGCGGCTGCTATGTTCCTCCCCACCGCAAAAGCGCCGGAAGCTGTTATCTTGTTTGCCCAGGCAAATAATCTTCCGTGACTATTGACAGGTTGACAAAAATATTATATAATAGTATCAGAGATACGATTGACTTTCAGCCGTATCCCCTTTCATTGATAAATTTTTAGGAGGTATAATACAATGTCACTGACAAACAACCCTAATGTTTTAAAATGGGTAGACGAAATGGTCGCCCTCTGTAAGCCCGACAAGGTAGTATGGATCGACGGCTCAAAGGAGCAGCTCGATGCACTCACCGAGGAGGTCACTTCTCTCCCCGATGACAGCTGGGACAAAATGTACAAGCTCAACCCCGAAAAGTACCCCAACTGCCTCTACCACAGAACACGCGCTAACGACGTTGCCCGTGTTGAGGACAGAACTTTCATCTGCTCCAAGGAAAAGAAGGGCGCAGGTCCTACAAACAACTGGATGGCTCCCGATGAGATGAAGGCTCTCCTTACTCCTATGTATGACGGCGTTATGAAGGGCAGAACTATGTACGTTATCCCCTATTCCATGGGCCCGATCGGTTCCCCCCTCGCTAAGGTGGGCGTTGAGGTAACAGACTCTATCTATGTTGTCCTCAACATGAACATCATGACCCGTATGGGCAAGCAGGCCTTCGAGAACCTCGGCGATACTTCCGACGATTTCGTAAGAGGTCTCCACTCAAAGGCTGACGTTGATCCCGAAAAGAGATACATCGTTCAGTTCCCTGAGGAGAATACTATCTGGTCTATCAACTCTGCTTACGGCGGAAACGTTCTCCTCGGCAAGAAGTGCTTCGCTCT
>CAMOXW010000016.1 GCA_946629405.1 uncultured Ruminococcus sp. | reverse complement strand
AACATCGCATCGATCATTTGTATTCGTCCTTTCGGTTTTATTGCTGTAAAACCAACCGTCCAAACTTTACAAAACATTCGTTGCTAAGGTGTTGCCTACGGCACGCCCATTGCGGCACTCCACCATATTCCGAAAACGGCTTATTATAGCCGTCTCTTTATATACTGAATTTCACTTCAATGCCGTTTTCATCGCTCACATAGACCACCTCGATCATCAGCGAGGCGAGATCGTGCTTTTCGGGGATAGTGAGCGTGTCCCATATCTTCATAGGCTCTTCCAACGGCTTTGTATCAATAGACTTACGCTTGCGAGCTTTGGTCTGCATTTTTCTTTCGAGTTCGGATTTCTTTTCGTGCAGTTCGTTGACCGTTGTCTGAATGTACTCAAACAGCACCGTATCGGCATCTGCGAGCTTTTTCATTAGCTTGCGTATTTCCTCATCTATCTTGATGATCTCAGCCCTCAGTGCATCGTTTTCCGTGTCAGGAGCATCGGCAGTATGCCTTGCGATAACAAGCTGATCTATACGGTCACGCATAGCCTGCTCGACTGCCTTTTCCACTTCGTCGGGACGGGTTTTCAGAAACTTCCTCACACAGCCCTCCTTGCGATATGCACCCGAATCCCTCAGATAGCGGTAACGCCTTGTGCCTGCTGCGTTATCGTAGTAGTGGATCTCCAGATGATAACCGCAGTGACCACATTTGAGAAAGCCTGTAAGCCACGAATGGTTTGCATTGGCATTATTGGGGATACGTCTGTTGTGAGATTTCTTGTCCTGCACCGCAAGCCACGTTTGCGGATCGATAAGCCCCTCATGGTAACCGAGCTTTACAAAAGTGACACCCGAAGTCCTATGGATAAATACACCATGAACACCGTCATAGGCTTCAATATCATCGAGAATTTCATAGCCTTTGGAAACAAAAAACGCATAGACTTCCTTGTCAGCACAAACGTATAACGGACTTTCAAGAATACGGCTGATATGAGAACGATCCATGTTATCCACCATCTGACCGTTTTTCTTTGTGAGCGTGTACACATCATGTTCCTTGAAATACTCAATGACATCTTTAAGAGAAGTAGACGGATTTTTGTAAATGTCATAGGCGATCTTCACCGACTCAGCCTGTTCGGACGGAACAAGCACCGAGCCTGTTTTGCCGTTAATTGTTCTTCTCTCGGATACGAAGCCGTAATATGTTTTACCGCCCTGATAAAAGCCTGTTTCTCTCGCTCTTGTGCTGTAAGCATCGGCAACACGGGCGGCGATAGTTTCACGCTCAAACTCTGCAAAGTTCAGCAGATTGTTACGCATCATACGTCCCTCTTTTGTTTCCGTGTTAAACGGCTCTGAAAGGGAGTACACGGTCACACCATACTTGTCCAGCTCGTCCGTGATGTTGAGATACTCTCTCATATTTCTGCTGAAACGGTCATATTTCTTCACAACGATACGGCTGATAAGACCGTCACGGGCATCCTGCATCATCTGCATAAACTCAGGTCTGTGCTGAACATCTTTTCCCGATTTGCCATCGTCGCAATACACCTGATATTCGCAGTCACCTACGAATTTTATACATTCCTCCCTCTGTGCGGAAATGGACAAACTATTGTTGCCCTTATCCTTGTCGCTCACGGAACGGCGGACGTAAATTGCCGTAATTCCGTTTTTGTTGGTTTTGATATTTTTCATTACAATCGACCTCCGATATTTTCAATCGTACAGCCGATCATGCGGTATTTATATTATAGCGCATATCGGCTGAGACTGCAAGTAGTTTTCCAAAAATTATTTACTCAGCGATATGCTTTGCGAGAATGTCATAGATACGGTTGATCTTCTCCTGGCGAATAGGCTCAGGAACATTCTCAGGGTAGGTCAGTTTGACCTTGATCTTCTTTTCGGAGATCGTGCTTTTCGCCTTATCTTTCTCTACGGCTTTGGTTGTCTCCAATTAGCTCCTTTCCGCCTGCGATAATCTATCTCTACACGCATAGCTTGATGTTGCAGGATCGTTACTCCTGCACAGTGACCAGATCATCATGGTCTCGTTTTGTTGTCGGATGTATTTCAATCCGCATAGGGATTCTTCTTCTCATCATCGAATGAGAGCTGTCCGACCATTTTCTCGGAAACAGCATTGCTCACTTTTGCATCAGGCTTATTGTCCGCACCGAGCTTCTGAGCCTGTTCGTGTTCACGGAGGATCATATCCGCAAGAGCCTGACCTTCAAGACCATACTTTGTCTTGATCGAACGGAAAACAAGAACATCTCTTTTCGCTGAGAGCTTCGCACACTGCGCCGTATCAGCGGCAATGCGATCCTTCAGCTTACTGATCTTCTCATCGAGCTTTGCGACCTTTTCCCTGACTGCATCATCAAGGGCAATCGTATCAGCCATATCATCACCTTCCTTTCTATCGAATTCTTTCGCAGGAATTAATCCCTGTGATATAATTATAGCGCGCCCGAAACCTAAAAATCTACTGGCATTGCGCACAAACTTTCAGAGCCTGAAAAGTCCAGAATAACTGGGAAAAACTCATTTGCAACATCAACTTTGCAAATCAGGGCAATACAGAACAATACAGGATAATACAGGACAATTCAGTACAAACTCAGCCCTTCGGCATTTTGACCGGGGAAATTTTCAGCGTCCGAAAAATTTTCTGAAAACACCTTGACGGCTGCGGAATAATCGGCTATGATTATCATAGCAGGGCAGAAGATTTCCGCAGGAGCAGAAATCATAGAACGCTGTCGCTCAGAGCTTGACGGAGCAAGCAGAAACGGCAGGAGCCGTTATCGAAAAAATCATCGGGATAGAAAATCCCGAAAATGAAAAATTGCCCGACAGGGCAATTCAAACCCAGCAAGCACGGTACATCAGGGGTGCAATTTGAAAATTGACCACCTGATGTACAATGCTTGTTAGAGGGTTTCGCCACCCCTAAGACCCCGCTATTTTGAAAACAAAGAAAAAGAGAAAACAGAGAAACAAAGGAGATATGATTATGAACAAAAAGACAGATGCAGAACGCAAGACTCAGATTGTCAAGTTTCGTGTAAACAAGCGTGAGTATGAAATGCTGAAACAGGCAACGGCAGAGAGTGGTCTTTCCTCAATGTCGGAGTATGTGCTGAATAAAATAATTGCTACTCCGATCATTGAAGTTTCGGACGATGATATGCTGCCACTTATGAAAACAGCAGAGAACGTTGCCGAGACATATAACACTATTGCAATTCGTGTAAACAAGAGGGACACTCTTTATCCGAATGATGTTGAGGATATGAAGAACGGTATCCATACGCTTGTTGATAAAATTTCAAAATTTCAAGCCTTATTGGACAGCTTTTCTGTCACTCCGCAGACTTTCAGAGCTGTCGTTGACAAGGCGCATCGGGAGGCGAAAAGCAGGCAGTCATAATGCCCAGTGATTTAAAAAATATAGCCCATAGAAACGGTAAAACTCGTTTCTATGAGCTATATGGATTTAGATGGCAAGAGAGGGGCTCTTCAATCGTTCACACAAGCTGATTGCGCGAATACTTCGTCCTTCCTGTTATTTGAGCAGATGTCTGAAGAACCTGTAAAAACACAGAGGCTGAAACGATATTGTGTTATGATTGCCGCTGACAACTCTGCTAACTCTGACATGCTACTCACCTTAATACGCCACAGCTTGAACTACGCCTTCTTCACGGTAAAGATTACTGTCATCAGCCGCATAAAAAACCTTATCAAATCTCGTGAGCGTATCCCCGCTGATTGCGATTGTCTCTCCGTTTGCCGTGACAAAAACGATATGCATTTCATCGCAGTACAGAAAATAATCGGCAGCAGCATCACATACCTGCTGTGTCCCGCCGTGTTCGGATAGGCGAAATGTTCGCCCATCAGCAATATAGCAGATCGAATGCTGGCACAGTTTGTAATCTGAAACGGATTGCACCAACGAATCAACATTTCCATCCTCTGTTATACGGCAAAGTGTGCGAGCCTCGTCCAGATAATACAGATCGCCATCTCGAATCTGCGGTGCGCTGAACTGGATCCCATTCAGCCATTCCTTTCGTGTACCGTTTTCAAGGTCAAAAGAAATCAGCGCATCCTCCGCTTTTCCGTATAATGTACTGCCTTCAAGCTTTAACTGCTGGCTCAATCCATAGGTTTTATAATCAAAAATCCATTCTGCCGGCACCTCCACCAGATCGTCCAGTCCAAGCAGACCATCTGTGTTTACAGAACGACCAACAGTCATCAGATCCGATTTGGTCAGATCTGGCAGATGCAGGAGACTGACCCTGAAAGCCGCCGCATCTGATACCTGCTCCGTAACCAGTGCGCAGTCGCCATAGATACCAGCAACACGATAGCTGGTCAGCGGCGTCGGATTGACAGAAAACATAGACTGATCCGCTTTGCTGTAGATCGTACTGCCATCAGTGCAGAGAAGAAACCGAGGTGCGCCCGCATCCGGCAGGGTCATTCCGCAGCCTGTCAACAGAAAAGCAGATAGAATCACTGGTACTGCTTTGACAAAATGCCGCACTCTGAAAGGCTTTTGAAGATAGAGCCTGATGCACAAATACAAACAAAATGCGATCAGCAGAAGCTGCACCAGAAGATTCCGGAGCAGTTCTTGTTCTGTAATTTCCCGAAACACATATTCAGTCCCGCCAAACATATTTGGGAATGTGACAGAGCCGCGCCAAAGCTCGCTGCCCTGCAGCAAAGAGACCGGCAGACACAGCCTACACCGCAGATCCGGTGATGGAAAAAGATAGACCGGCACCAGAAGCAAAGCAAGCGCACTCAATAAAACCGGCAGTGTTTTTTT
>CAMOXW010000015.1 GCA_946629405.1 uncultured Ruminococcus sp. | reverse complement strand
TACTAGGCAGTTCGGCGGCGAGTACCAGTGGGCAAATATGCTCGGGGGCCCTGAGCTTACCCGCCGTAAGCTCGGCAAGGACGCATACGCTATGACAATTACCCTTCTCCTCAACTCTGAGGGCAAGAAAATGGGCAAGACCGAAAAGGGCGCTGTATGGCTCGATCCCGAAAAGACAACTCCTTACGAATTCTTCCAGTACTGGAGAAATGTTGACGACGCTGATGTTATAAAGTGCCTTAAAATGCTCACATTCGTGCCTGTTGAGCAGATAGAGGAAATGGAAAAGACTATGGAAGGCGCACAGTTCAACGCTGCAAAGGAGCTCCTCGCCTATGAGCTCACAAAGCTCGTTCACGGCGAGGAGGAGGCTGAAAAGGCTAAGGCTGCGGCTAAGGCTCTGTTTGGCGGAAGCGGCAGCAATGAGAATATGCCTGTCGCTGAGATAAGCGCTGACGACCTTACTGATGGTACTATCGGGCTTCTCAACCTTCTCGTAAAGGCTGAGCTTGCACCCTCGGTATCTGAGGCAAGAAGACTTGTTCAGCAGGGCGGTATCACTGTGGACGACGTTAAAATGTCCGATCCAAAGGCAATGGTCACTATAGGCGAGGGCGTTATCGTCCGCAAGGGCAAAAAGGCATTCAAAAAATGTATAGTCAGGTAAAACAAAGGTCAGCCGTAAGGCTGACCTTTTGCTGTTGATGCGGATGGAATTTCTGCGGGCTTCCGGAGAACTCCGGGATCATCTGTAAAGCGGACCGTATGCGCTGCAGGCACGGTAATCTGCTGATTCAAGATCCTTTGTGCCGAACGCAGCCCATGTATTCGGGCGGTATATATCTTCGTCGCTGACATTATGCATTGAGACCGGTATCCTGAGCATACTTGCAAGAGTGATGAGGTCCCTTCCGATATGTCCGTAGGTTATAGCTCCGTGGTTAGCGCCCCAGTTAGCCATTACCGAGTATACATCCCTGAAGGCGCCTTCTCCTGTGATACGCGGAGCAAACCATGTAGTCGGCCATGTTTTATCGGTGCGTTCGTCGAGAACATTGTGTATTTCGTCCGGTAAAACGCAGGTCCACCCCTCTGCTATCTGGAGAAAAGGCTGTGTGCCGTTGAGTATATTCAGCCTCACCATAGTCATTGGCATCTCAGCCTGTGTCCTGAAGTGTGAGGAATAGCCGCCGCCTCTGAAATACCCGAGGTTAGCGCAGCACCAGTCAGTAGCCCCGAGCATTGCGTCGATATCTTCATCAGTAACGTCCCACCATCTCTTGATAACACCATTTCCGTTTTCGTCCTTTGAAGCACCTGTTGCATCAAGAGCGGCTGCTCCGGAGTTGATAAGGTGGATGAATCCTCCGGAAGCCCTTCCCTCGGGTCTGATACCGGTCACGCGCTCAACCGCCTCGGGGCTCCAGTAAGTGCGGACGTCTGCAAAGAGGGGAGCAGTACCGGTGAGAAGCCTGCCAAAGAGCATGGAAACGCCGTTGAGTCCGTCATTTTCAGTTGCAAGAGTAACAGGCTCCTTCTTTCCGTTCCAGTCAAAGCTTGAGTTTAGCACAGCCTCGGTGAAATCGCCGTTCGGCAGCCAGTCAGTCCACTGCCTCTGTCCCTGAAATCCGCCGAGTATACCGTTTCTTCCCCGTGATTCCTCGAGCCAGCCCATTTCAGCAAGCTTTGGGTTGCCCTGTAGTATATCGCGGACTATGAGCGTCATTTTTACGCAGAATTCCCAGCTTTCCTCCTTGTGCTCCGGGGTGTGGGGATTCTTGAATCCAAATGGGTCGATGCTCTTGTCGGGGGGGACCTCTCTGTTGACGTCCATACCCTCCGGGCATTTTAGCATGACCCACTGGTAAGCCTTTTCGTACTCATCGTGGTCGTAGATCTCAAGGTTTATCCTGCGGAGTATCTCGGTCATATCGACCCACTCAGCACGGATGCCGAGATAATTCTGGAAGAAATCGCTGTTGCAGTATGAACCGCCTATTCCCATAGCAACTCCGCCGATGTTGACATAGGCACGGTTTCTCATTTGTCCGGCAGCTATTGCACATCTGGCGAAGCGGAGAATCTTCTCTCTCACATCGTCAGGAATAGATTTGTCGTCAGCGTCCTGAACGTCATGACCGTATATCGAGAATGCCGGCAGCCCCCGCTGAGCGTGCAGAGCCATTGCAGCGGCAAGGTATACCGCTCCGGGACGCTCTGTCCCGTTGAAGCCCCATACTGCCTTGATAGTCAGCGGGTCGAGGTCCATTGTTTCGCTGCCGTAGCACCAGCACGGTGTGACTGAGAGCGTAGCACACACATTCTGAGCTGAGAAGAATTCCTGAGCCTTAGCAGCCTCTGCGCCTCCGCCTATCGTTGAGGGAGCGATAACGCACTGCGCCGGAGTACCGTCAGAGTAGAAAACATTTTCCTCGATGACCTGCTTTGCAGCCCTTGCCATGTCCATAGTCTGGACCTCGAGTGATTCACGGATGCCGAACTGGCGTCCGTCGATTATCGGTCTGATGCCTATTTTGGGGTACATAATTAAAACTCCTTTATAATATTTTTTTGAAGGTCGCGTATTCTCTGTCGAAATTTTCTTCGGGGGAGTATTCCCTGAGCTCCTCCGAACGCCTTATGATATCTGGTATTTCCGCGTGACCGCCTATAGCTCCGCTGTGAAGAAGCTGTATCGCTGCGCTTCCCATTACAGTTGCCTCAACAGGACCGGCAGTTACCGGTATCCCGCAGACGCTTGCCGTGAGCCTGCATAACAGCTTATCCCGGGTGCCGCCGCCGACAGCGTAGATCCTGCCGTAAGTCCTGCCGGTCAGCTCGATTATCTGTTCGAGGGCAAGGCGGTACTTCATTGCAAGGCTCAGATAGATCGTCCGCATTATCTCTCCGATGCTCTGCGGAACAGCCTGACCTGTCCTTTCGCAGAAGCTCCTTATATGTCCGGGCATATCGCCGGAGCTGCCGAATTCTGGGGAATCCGGGTCAAAGAAGGCGGTGAAGCTTTTGCATTTTCTTGCCTCGGCTTCGAGCTCAGCATAGGAGAGCTCCGTGCCGCGCGAACTGAGATAAGCCTTAGTTTCCTGCACGAGCCACAGACCGGTGATATTTTTCAGCAGGTCGATCCGTCCGCCGAAGCCGGTCTCATTAGTGAGCGCGAGTGTGAACGCCCTGCGGCTGAGTATCGGGCTGCCAATAGTTGTGCCAAAGAGCGACCATGTACCTGAG
>CAMOXW010000014.1 GCA_946629405.1 uncultured Ruminococcus sp. | reverse complement strand
CGGCGACGCTATGGAGAAGATAAACTCCCTCAAACAGATGCTCGAAAACGGTCTAATCACGCAGGAAGATTTTGACAGTAAAAAAGCTGATATTCTCTCAAAAATGTAAAACAAAGGCGAATCCATTCGGGTTCGCCTTTTGTATGTAGAAAAAGTTAGACTTTATCCGTTTTCACCTTATAAATATAAAAATAAAAGCGAGAATGCCGAAAACTATTTCTCTTGAAACGAGAAGCGAAAAATCCTCCTTCTCGGTTCTGTAGAAACGCTCAACATCAGATTCAGATTCGGCATTATCTAACCAACTTGTAGTAGGAAAGTCAATAATAATCTGGACTGGGCTCATAAACCAAAAAAGGAAAAAGGCCAGTAATATAATTATTTCTTCGATGCTTAATTTATCTGCATTAAGCCGTATTATTCCTACTATCTCATAAACGGCTATTATAATCTCTGATAGATAACAAAGAAACCATTTGGGATTTTTTTTGATCGTGCTTCCTACGTGTGTACTTATCAAACCAAACCAATAAAATGCGAGTATTAATGGTATTATGTATCTTATTATAATCGGAACGACTGCTGTGATTACGACTCCGCCTATTAAAATGGGAGAAAGGAAAAAAATCACCAACAGCATTATTATTAGCAGCATAGATGCCCCTCTTTACTGTAAAATTATAACGGTTTACCGTTAACTACATAATACCACATTTTGCACAAAAAGTCAACGGTTTACCGACAGTTATTTTACACAAAAAATGCTATTATAATTTATGTAGTATTACATGAAAGGATAGCATTAATATGAATATTTCAGAAGCAGTTGCAGGGCGTATAATTGAGCTTTGCAAGGAACACGACATCACCGTCAACAAACTTGCTAATATTTCAGGAGTAACACAATCAACAGTCAATGATATAGTAAACCATAAAGCTAAAAATATCGGTGTTGTCACAATAAAAAAGCTGTGTGACGGTCTTGATATGACGATCACGGATTTCTTCGATACAGATACTTTCCGTGAGCTTGAACAGGAGCTTTATTGATAAACGCAAAAGACGGACCTTCATTAGTCCGTCTTTTTTCTTACACAACTATGCTGAAAACTAAAAACTTCCAGAATATTCAACGCTTTTCCATTGAAAAAGCGCTTTTTTCTGCCCATATATAGGAGAGCGCTGCGGAAGCTCTCCGGACAGGAGGAAATCAATGGAAATCTATGCAAAGGGGAAGAACATCCCCACCTACGCCTTTGGAAGCCTCTTTGTACAGGGTGAGAACCTTGCGGACGTCATTACGTTCGTGGTGGACAGGTACTACTGCGGAAAGGACCTGTCACTCTGCACCTTTGCGATAAGGGGCGTGACCGAGGAAAACTGGGAAGCCACTCAGGTGCTCCCGCAGGAAGTGGACACGTCTGTGATACGACTTACATGGAGGGTCTCTGACAGCTTCACCTACAATGCAGGAAAGCTTTCGCTCGAGCTGCGAGCCTCTGAGATATCGGATAACGACGTTCACACGGTCGTGAAGTACAGCATGGCACCGGTGAATGTTGCTCCCACGATATCCGGACAGAACGGTCCGCTGCCGGACACCTCCGAGCAGGCTGTGAGCGAGATAAACGCAGCTGTCGGAGAGGGACTTGACGAGCTTCAGGCTAAGATAGACTCCCTCGATATCAATGAGTATACTGCACAGCTCATCTCGGCTACAGAGGCGGACCTTGAACTTCTACAGGAAAAAATGGACGATTTTGACCTTGATGAGGTCGAAGCACGCCTTGACAAGATGGAGGAGGATACTGCGACTTATCTTGCTCGTCCGGAGGTCGTTGCACTTACACGCGAGCAGTACGATGCTATCACGCCAAAGAAAAATTCACTCTACGTTATAATTCAGGGAGGTAATTCATGACAGGTACAGGCACACAGAACGACCCATTCATCGTATCCTCGGTCGATGATCTTTACGCGCTCCGGAGCGTGAGCGACGCTGCAAAATATGCACGCCTCGGCTGCGATATCGACTTTAACGGCACTTCCTATGCGGAGAGCCCCGAGCCGGTCTATCTTTGCTGCCGCGAATTTGACGGCAGCGGCTTCTGCATACGCAATATCTATATCAACAAGCCCGGCACCTATGTCAAGGTGTTCATTCTTCCTTATTACAGCGCGGAGCCTACGATAAAGAATCTCCGGCTTGAGAACATCGAGCTCATCGGGGATAATATTTCCCTTATCTACGCCGATAGCCGCAACTCTCTCAAGCTGTACAACTGCACATTTTCCGTCAACATCAGGAGAATGGACGACTACCCGCCCTACCAGTCGAACTACCGCATCATCGCGGGCGGAGAGATAACTTCTTCAATGGAGCTATGTACGATCGCAGTCGGAGGCCATTTCAAGAGGCAGTATACTGTCATAGGTAACAGTCAGATTTCACGCTGCCACATTCACCTTGACATATCAATAGGCACAGGCGACGCGAGCGACGGCAGCTACAATTCGTTAATGCTCGCAAGCGGCTTTACGGATAGTTACATCACCGGCAGAGTCAGCGCAGATTCTCAGCTCACGGACAATACGAATATGTCAAGCGGCTGTACGTTCGACAATTTCTACACAGCGCTTGAGTATATCAATCAGAACGATGTCCACTGGAAAGGTACGATGAATTCTACCTGCTTCTACGACAAGGAGCTTGCCGGGAACCGTGATTTCACCGACCAGAGGACATACTACGGGCTGACAACGGCTCAGTGCAAGAGCGCCTCCTACCTCAGCTCTATCGGCTTCTTAGTTGCGGAGGACGAATGATATGGGCATGATAATTGTCAGCGGCAGGAACAACGGCTACCCATTTGCGGAGGGACTGCCGGAAACCCCGCCGCTTGCGCCGTCTGCACCTTATCCGGAGTTTTTCATGCGGGTAAACAACGGAGGTTATCCGGTGATAGTGCAGGTCCCTGCGCTGCCGGTGGAAATGTTTTCACCGCCGTATCCGGAATTCATGCTCTGCTGTCTCGGCAAGCAGTTCAACTCAGGCTATCCGCTCATAATGCAGCTCCACGGTATAGTGTGCGAGCCATTCTCAGAGCTGTGCTTTGCCGATGATGATATCGGGGATGTTTTCTACGGCTCTGTTCATGTTACCGCAGCCTACTGCAATGGTCAGAAGGTATTCGGTACAAGATACACATCTGAAGGATAATACTAAAGCCATAGGGTTCATGAACCCTATGGCTTTTCTTTGCTGAATACCCGCAGAGCAGCTCAGTTCTTGCTTTTTTTCTTGCCCTGCTGTTCGCTCTTATCCTTCTTGTCTTCTTTTCCCTCGTCCTCGTCGTTGAGCTTTGCAGAAGCAAGACCAGTCGCCTCAGACTTCTTTGAAGCTGCGGCAGCCTTAGCCTCCTTTATACGCTCCTCAGCGGTGACGTTCTGGGTGATAGCCCAAGTTTTTATCCTGAGCTTGTACTTTTCGCCGCCTGTCTCAATGACAACAGTGTCGTCGCCGGTGCGGACGATTATTCCGACGATACCTCCGCCTGTTACGATCTCGTCGCCTATCTGAAGACTTTCCTGCATTTCCTTCATTTGGCGGTCACGTTTTTTCTGCGGCTTGATAGCGATGAAGTAGAGGAGTGCAAACATAATGAGGAGGGGGAGCAGGAGTGAGAGCAGAGCGCCTCCGGTCGAGCCGCCTGACGATGATGAGGAGGAAGCCTGTGTAGCGTCCTCAGCGAAGGCCGGCATAGCCATTGCAGCGGCAGCAGCGGCAGTAGTGAGCGCTGCGGCAAGTGAGGCAGCAAGTTTTTTCATTTTCATAAATATCTCCATTCTGCCGTTTTTACGGCGTTCAAAATACAAAGAACATTATAACATATTTTAGAAGATAATGCAAGTGTTTTTCCGAATTTATGCCTGAAAAAAGGACTGCCGGAGCAGTCCTTTGAAATTAATTCCTTGAAGCGACGAAATCCTCAAGTTTAAGAGAGGGATCTTCGGCTAAAAGTGTGGAATATACAAGCACAAGTGTAGCATCGACAGCATTGATAACTCCGTCGCCGTTTACGTCACAAGCAGCAAAATCGTTCTCTGTGGCTTCAGTGACTCCGTCCTGGAGCTGAGCGAAAAATACCAGTATTTTTGAAGCATCAACAGCATTTATGAGACCGTCACCGTTTACATCGCCGGTCTTTGCTGCTGGAGCTTTTTCAATAAAGGAGAAATAATCGTCATATGTTGTCTTAAAGCTGTTTGTTTCATCATCCCAGTTTATAGTATAAGCTCTCAGCAAACCTGTCTCATATGTAAAATTAATGTTTTCATACTTATTCTCAACAAGAAGATTGCCGTCAATATCTATAACGCCCTTGTCAAGGAAACGGGTGCCGTCCTTTCTGGATACAAGGTAAAGATTGCTGTATTTTTCACGGTCGGAATAGTCACTCCATACAGTAGAGGCCAGCATTGTTATGCTGTCATACGGAAGATATCTGCGGGTATCAGGTGAAGCAAAGCTTGCTGAATAATAGCCGTTTTCGTCACAGCCTATAAACTTGCTGCCATTTATAAACATACCGCCCTGCACAACTGTTTCGAGCTTGCTGTTGACTATCTCATAGCTGTACTCATTTTCTCCGGTAGTTTCCCTGAGAACGAAGTAATCCTTGCTTTTGTCCCACTGCATTACCGCCTTGTCTGTATCAACAAGCTTTTCCAGCCTGTTGTTGAAGAAGTTTGCGGTAGTTTTTGACACAAGATGATTCCAGCCGTCAGACAGATATGGTGTCATATGATGATCGTATGGATCAAAAATCTGAAAAGCATCATCCGTGAGGAGCTCCTTTGTTTCCATGTCATAAAAATAGGAATACCTGTACGGCATATATTCGGGCTCAGAGCAAACTCCTATGATTCCCTCGCCTGCATAGAAGTATGTTCCTGTTGAGCCGTTCTTTACATCAGCACTTGAGAATTTCAGCTCCATATCTCCCGACTCGTTCAGATAGTAAAGGGAACCGTCAACATTGAACCAGTTTTCATCCATAGCCTGAATACTTTTATGTTCACACGGAAGGATGTACTCACCGTCAGTACCGATAATACCGTACCTGCGTTCAGGATTATATTCATCAGTACCTTCAACAGCCTGTGCAACAACAGCTCCTTTGCCTGCAAATGGGAATACTTCATAGTAGTAATCCTTTGTTATCGGCGTTCCGGTCTTGTCAAAAAAACCGTAGCCATTGTTTTCAAAGCTGTGGAAGGCTGCAAAACCGTCATGAAAAGCCTCAAGGTTATGAGCGTAATAAATTCTTTTGTCGCCTTCAAGGAATCCGGCAATATCATATCCTCCGCCGTTATAGCCGGTCGGACGTTTTGTTGTTCTGCGCTCGGTATCTGTGTAGCTTATAACAGCATTTCCGTCAGTATCGTAATACTCATAGATATCGTTATAGACATATACAGTATTTGAATCCGCATCAGTCTCGATATCTGCTGTAGTGTCGCTATAGAACCTTGCAAGCAGGCCTTCGGAGTATTTATAACCGAATCCCATCACACTGCATTCACGGCTTCCTGTCAGATCTTTCAGCGCATTATCCTCACTGTCAACGAGTGTGAACGTATTGTTTTCCTTATCCTCAACTATGAATCTTTCTTCACCTACATATGTTGTATAAGAAGTCGTATTTGAAGGCGTTGAAAGCGCTTCTGAGATCACAACATCATAGTAAGGTGACTGAGGCGCATCGCTTATCTCCTCCGCGGAAACAGCTGATGCCGGGACTGTGCCGCAGGAAATACTCAATGCCAGAGCTGAGGCGATTATCTTTTTGTTCATTTTCAATTCCTCCTGAATTTAGTAATATCCTTATTGTATCACAAAAAAAAAAAAAACAATACCCCGCATCATATTTCGGCATTTTCAACAAAACCCGCAGAGGTAAGTTTCCCTGTGTCCTAAATCTTACCCGCCTCATATAATAAAAAGTAAGCCGCAGGCGCTATACCGGCGGCGGAATGGAGAACTATATGAACAAAAAATATAATATTCTCATCGCAGGCGGCGATATGCGCCAGATATACTGTGCACGGCGGCTGTGCGGTGCTTTCGGGTTAGGACTTGCGGGCTTCAGCGAGGATTTTATCCCTATGGATATGCTTGATTTGCAGGCAGATACAAGCGTGAAGGACAGCTATGACTGTGCCGTGCTGCCGGTATTGCCGCTCGATGCCAACGATATGATAAGCACTCCCTGCTCTCCGGCAGAGCTCCGCCCGGAGTATGTCAGGGAAATGCTCGTTCCGGGAGGCCTCATAATTGCCGGAAAAGCTGACGACCGGCTGCGGAGACTTTTTCCGGGGAACGAAATATGTGAATACATGACGCGCGAGGAGCTGTGCCTGAAAAACGCCGTCCCGACCGCTGAGGGCGCTGTCCAGACGGCTCTGGAGGAGCTTCCGGTCACGCTTAACGGTCAGAGGGTACTGATAGTGGGCATGGGCAGGATAGGTACGGCGCTCGCAGGGATACTGAAAGGCTTCGGCGCAGAGGTGACGGCGGCTGTCCGGAATGAAAAAGGAGCGGCAAAAGCGCGTATCGCAGGGGTAAGGAGCATATATACCGCAGATATCGAGCCGGAGTACGGCGTAGTGTTCAACACGGTCCCGGGACTTGTCTTTGACAGGGAACTGCTCAGGCGGTTCGGCAGCCGGACGCTTTTCATCGACCTTGCCTCAAAGCCCGGAGGAATCGACTTCGAGGCAGCGCGCGAGCTTGGCATAAGGGCGGTCTGGGCGCTGGGACTTCCTGGGCGTACTGCTCCGGTGACTGCGGGCGAAATGATAGCGGAAACGGTCTGCGGCATACTTTCGGAAAGGGGGATAAACGGTGAATGAAATACTCAGGGGACTGCGCGTAGGTTATGTTATGACCGGCTCGTTCTGCACGTTCAGCCGGAGCTTTGAGCAGGCAAGGATACTCGCGGAGGCTGGAGCGGAGCTTATACCGGTGATGTCGGAGCACGCCGCCTCGATAGATACACGCTTCGGGACTGCGGAGGAAAATCTGCGGAAGCTCGCGGAGATAAGCGGGAAAAATGTCATAACGACGGTCGCGGAGGCTGAGCCGATAGGTCCTAAGGGACTGACTGATATAATGGTGGTTGCGCCTTGTACGTCGAACACCGCAGCGAAGCTTGCGGGAGGGATAACCGACAGTGCAGCGACAATGGCTGTAAAATCGCACCTTCGCAGCGGGAAGCCTGTCCTGCTCGCAATAGCCTCGAACGACTCGCTGCTCGGGTCTGCGAAGAATATCGGGGAGCTTTTCAACCGGAAGAATTACTATTTCGTGCCGATGCTTCAGGACGATATCGAGCGCAAGCCTGCGTCGCTCGTGGCGGAGTTCAGTATGCTCCCGGCGGCGGTGGAGGCGGCAATGAAGGGCATACAGCTCCGGCCGATAATCTATTCGGAAAGCAGGAAGTAGTTTACAGCGGAAAAAGCCATAGGTCAGACCTGTGGCTTTTGTCATATCCCTTCAGCTTTTTCGCATATATATAGAAAACGGCAAAACTTTGACATTCACTATTGCGGAGGAGGAGGCTTATGCACAGACATCACAGGGACTCATGGGCGGTCAGACCGTGGGGGATATTCGTTCCTGCTGCTGCCGGAGCGCTCACGGCATTTCTGGCTGTGCTGCTCTGCGCCTTTCTTGCTCTGCACTTCCTGAGCGACCTCCGGCACGCCTCAATGCTGACCTCGGCAGCCTGTTCAGCCGGCTCCTTTACCGGTGCCTATATCGGGGGAAAGTACCGCCGCCGCCGCGGTATTGCGGAGGGAAGCTTCTGCGGCCTGCTGATATACATCTTGCTTTCCGCCGCAGGCATGATATTTACCGGTTCACCTGCGGGCATGAAAAAGCTCCTCCTGCTGACCGTTTCCGGCGCAGCGGGAGGAGTAAGCGGAGTAAATTCAAAGCGTCCGCCAAAGCTTATGGACTGAACTAAAAATTTCCCGACCTGTCTTCGATCAGCCTGAATTCAATGTGGTAATAGCTGACCTCGCCGCTTTTATCGACATGGGCGCAGGTCGCGGGAACGGTATCTCCGGCGGAATACTGGCTGCTTATCGTGTCATAGAGCTCGTTGTAGGTCTTTACGGGTCTGCCGTTTATCTCAGTGAAGAAATCTCCGACCTTCAGCTCGGTATTGATTATATCGCTGTCCTCGAATATATCACCGACGTAAACTCCCTCGAAGTCCTCCGGAAGCTTGAAACCGAGGTCTTTCTCAATGGCTTCCCGGCGCGAAGCAGTGCTTGTGTCAATAAGGGATATTCCTATCCTGAAGCGTCCGGCGACGTAGCCGTTATTTATCAGCTCCTCGATTATCGGGAGAGCCTGGTTTATCGTTATTGCGAAGCCGAGGCCCTCGAGCGTGCTGCTGACGAGCTTTGACGAGGTTATCCCGATGACCTGACCATACATATTCACAAGGGCACCACCGGAATTTCCGGGACTTATCTGGGCGTTGGTCTGTATGCACTCCATTTCAAAGCCCTTGTTGCTGTCGCCGCGCACCTTTCTTCCGACGTGTGAGACAATACCGTCGGTTACGGTAGAGGAAAGACCTGCGGGATTTCCCACAGCAATGACCTGCTCGCCGACGAGAGTTTCGTCCGAATTGCCGAGCTCGGCGGGCTTGAGCTCAACATCGCTGACTTTTATGACTGCGATATCGGTCTTGATATCCCTGCCGATTATCTTGGCGTCGTACTTATTGCCGTCGTTGGTGATAACGGTATGGTAGCCGTCGGACTGCAATACATGGGCATTTGTGGCTATATAGCCGTCCTCGGTGATGACTATGCCTGAGCCTGAGCCGATGAAGGTATTATGTCCCGCATCGCTGTAGGTGTATATCTCAACAATAGAGTCGATTACGGCGGCAGCGGCTCCCTCAACGGTGTATCTGCCGTTCTTGTCAACAAAATTATCCGGATCATTTGCTCCGGCAGGCTTTGAGCTGCGGTAGAGCACAACGTTTTCCTGCGAGGTAAGCTTGCTGAGGGCATCCTTGCTGCTTATGATATCCTTGATAATGCCGAACAGTGCCGCGGCTGCTGATACAAGTATCAGCACTGTAAAGAGTATCACAGCGGCGGAGCTGTTCTTCCCGCGCTTCTTCCTTGCAGGCTCCTCAAAGATGCTCTGATCCTTGTACAGCTCCTCGAAGCCGATCGGCTGGTACATAAACTCATCGTATACCGGTTTTATCGGCTCGCTGCTCGCTGGAGCGGCGCTCTCGTCGGCGGGAGGCTTCTCATGCTGCGGAGTATAGCCTTCGCCTGAAAAAATATCCTTGTCGTCCATATTGTTCCTCTCTTTTTATTTATTTCCCTTCTGTTCAATGGGAAGCTGTATGATGAACTCCGTATACTCGCCGTAGACGCTCTTGACCACGATGTGGCCCTTGTGGAGGTGAACGATCTTGCGGGATATCGAAAGTCCCAGACCGAGCCCGGTGGTATCCTTTCCGCGTGAGGAATCGGTCTTGTAGAACCGGTCGAATACCTGAGGTATCTCCTCCTCTTTAAGTCCCTCTCCGGTGTTCTTTATGCCTATCTCGTACCACTCCTCGGTCTTGTCGAAGCGGAATGTCAGTGAACCGTCCTTGTTGACGAACTTGACCGCATTTTCAACGAGGTTATATATTACCTGCTGCATGAGGTCAACGTCTATCCTGACATTCAGTCTTCCGGCGTCGAGGCCGAATACATCGAGGTTCTTCTCCTCGATGCGCTTCTCGAACATGAGCACAGTCTGGATGACAAGGTCGGTGACATTGGCTTCCTTGAAATTCGGGGTCATTGCGCCGGATTCAAACTTGGTCATATTGAGCATGGAGCTGATGAGGATCTTCAGTCGCTTCATCTCCTTGGAAACGATTATGAGGTACTCCTTGCGCTTCTCCTTCGGGATAGTGCCGTCGAGCATACCGTCCACGAAGCCGCCGACAGTTGTGATAGGTGTTCTGAGCTCGTGTGAGACATTGGCGATGAAGGTCTTGCTTGTATTCTCGCTTGTCTCGACGTCAGCGGCAAGGGCGTTGACGTACTCCGCTATCTCGCGCATATTCCCGTCGGTATCGCCGGTGGGGAGCTTCTCGGAGAAGTCGCCCTTTGCGTACATACCCGTGATGCGGAGGAAGTCGTTTTCAAAGACCTCGAGCTTGCGTATCTTCCGTCTGAGAATGAAGAAAGCCGTGACAAGCGCGATAACCGCGAACAGCAGGTAAAACAGCACGACCTTGATAACGAAGCTGTTGATGCTCGTTGTCAGTCCGTAGAACACCGCGTACATCCGCACGGGAACGCCGTTATCCTCAGTTTTGAGGAATATCCTTCTTGCGTAGGTGAGGCGCGGCTCGTTCTTGGCATAGCCGTTCTTGTCGAGCTCAAGATAGCTGCCCTTTTCGAGCTTTTTCATCATGCTCTCAGAAAGAGGCTTGGACTCTCTGACTTCTCTGTCAAAGTTGAATTTTCCGGAGGAAAGCTCCAGCTCATAGTCATTCGGCGAGACAAGGCATTTGCCTTCCACGTCGTAAATGAAAGCTTCTACTCTTTTTTCCTTTTGGAGCGCGGCGTGCAGGGCGTAGACATTATCGCTGTTTATCCTGCCGTCCTCCTTGTATTCCTCTTTGAGGCAGTTTATGAAAAGGTCACCGGTGTCCTGGAGCTCTCTGAGCTTTTCGTTCCTGTAGATACCGGTGCTTATGGGGATAATGAAAACTCCCAGAAATACAAGGATCGTGAAGAGTATTATCATAGTCATCCGAAAAAGCCTGCTGTAGGTATTCTTTTTGTTGTCCAACTTATACACCTCCGTTTTAGTTTGTATGGAAAGGGGGGACTATAGTCCCCCCTGAAAAAGTCCGCAGGAATAACGCCTCAGAGCTGCTCAGCTCCTGCGTCTGCAAAGGCTCAGGATCATTCCTCCTCCTCAGCCTCAAACTTATATCCCACACCCCATACAGTTTTGAGCGCCCATTTGTCGGATACGCCCTCGAGCTTTTCGCGCAGACGCTTGATATGGACGTCGATAGTGCGTGAATCGCCGTAATACTCAAATCCCCACACCTCATCAAGAAGCTGATCGCGGGTATAGACCCTGTTTGGATTTGAGGCAAGGTAGAACAGCAGCTCCAGCTCCTTAGGAGGAGTATCTATGGATTTTCCGGCGACCTTGAGCTCATATCTTGTCATATTCACGGTGAGCTTGTCGTAGTGGACCTCCTTGGTCTCGGGCTCGGAATTGCCGGTCCCGACACGGCGGGTAACGGCGTTGATGCGGGCGATGACTTCCTTCGCATCGAAGGGCTTGACGATATAATCATCCGCACCGAGCTCCAGACCGATGACCTTGTCGATAGTCTCGCCCTTTGCAGTTATCATGATTATCGGAACGCTTGATTTTTTTCTGATCTCACGGCACACCTGCCAGCCATCCATACCCGGCAGCATGATATCGAGAAGGACCATATCGGGCTTGAGCGCGTTGAACTTGACAACAGCCTCCTCGCCGTCGTGCGAGAGGATTACGCCGTAGCCGTCCTTTTCGAGATAAAGCCTGAGAAGGTCACAGATATTCTTGTCATCATCGACAATAAGGACCTTCAGGTTCTTTTCCATAGCCATATGTACTACCTCTTTCCCTTATAATGATCTTTTCTGAGTTACTTAGAATTATTATTAATTTTATTATACCGCAAAATGAACAGATTGTCAATGATATTTATACAATTTAACTGAATTATTTAAATCCAGCCGCGAATCCCATCTGTACTGACCGTTAATTATGAAGCACTCTCCAGAGCTCTGCCGCGATCTCGTTGTTCACTCCGGCGGTCTGAGCGAGTTCCTCCGGGGAGGCGCTCAGGAGATTGGCGCGGGTCTTGTATTTCATCATGAGCTTTGCTGCTTTTTTCTCGCCGATGCCCTTCACAGTCAGCAGCTCGGAGCTGTAGGTCTTTTTCTTATGCTTGGAGTGCATGAATTTCACGGAATAACGGTGTACCTCGTCCTGTATCTGGGTGACAAGGCTGAATGCGGCTTTGAGCCCGTTTATCTGTATCTCGCTGCCGCCGGTAGCTATTGCTCTGGTGCGGTGCTTATTGTCCTTTACCATGCCGAAAAGCGGTATGCTTAGCCCGAGCTCGCGCATAAGGGGGGCTACAGCGTTGACGTGACCCTTTCCGCCGTCGAGGAGGATGAGGTCGGGAGTGCGGGTGAAGAACTCATCGCCCTCCTGATTTACGATATGTGTGAGCCTGCGCCTGAGCACCTCGCGCATACTTCCATAGTCGTTCTGGAGCTCCTGTTCCTTGACAGTGAAGCGCTTATAGGCTTTTTTGAGTGGTCTGCCGTCCTCAAAGACTACCATTCCGGCGACCATTGATTCGGACGAAAGGTTTGAGATATCGTAAGCCTCAATATAGCGCGGAGGCTTTGGAAGTCCCAGTGATTTTCCCAGCTCCTCGAGAGCTATTACCTCCTTGCCGGTGCGGGAATTCTGCAATGCTGCGTACTCTGCACTGTTGCTGCGGGCGAGGCGGAGCAGTTCGAGCTGACGTCCCTTCTGCGGGACATGGAGCTTCACCTTTCGTCCGGACTGTTCATTCATCAGCTTCTCGATCAGCGGGGCTTCCTCCGGGATATGGTCGATGATGACGGTGTGGGGGATATCGCTCCTGCCGTGGTAATACTGCTCCATGAACTGACCGAGGACATCATCGCCGGAGCGTTCAAGCTCGAACACTGCCTTGTCATAGAGCCTGTCCTCACGGTACATGAGGACGGAAACATATATACCGCCGTAATATTCAGCGATTCCGATAACGTCTGCGGACTCAACGCCGCTGTTCATCATCTTCTGCTTTTCGGCAGCCTTTTTCACGGCGATGATACGGTCGCGGAGCATTGCCGCCTTCTCAAAGTCGAGGGCTTCGGCGGCGGCGTTCATCTCCTGTTCCATGCGCTCTACTGAGCCGGCGCTGCCGCTGCGGATGAAGTCTACCGCCTGTTCAACGGCTTCAAGGTAGCTCTCACGGCTGATCTTTCCGCGGCATACGCCCATGCAGGTCCTGATGTGGTAGTTGAGGCAGGGGCGTCCCTTGCCGAAATCCTGAGGAAAACGTCTGCGGCAGGTCGGCAGCATGAACACGCGGTTAGCCTCGTCAACAGCCTCCTTCGTCACAGTGCCGCTCGTATATGGACCGAGGTATCTGCCGGGGAGCTTCTGCTGTTTTTCGTTGGTGATGCGGGGGTATTCGTCGTCGGAGATGCGGATATAGTGGTAGCCCTTGTCGTCCTTCAGGAGGATATTGTACTTGGGCTTGTGCTGCTTTATTAGGCTGCATTCGAGCACAAGTGCCTCATATTCGCTGTCGGTGACGATGAAGTCGTAGTCGTTGACGTGGGAGACCATTGCTGCGACCTTCGGGGTATGGTCGGGATTTTCGCGGAAGTAGCTTGTTACGCGGTTGCGGAGGTTTTTGGCCTTGCCGATATAGATTATAGCTCCCTCGCGGTTTTTCATTATATACACACCGGGTGAGGCAGTAAGCTTTGAGGTCTTGTCCCTCAGGTATGGAAGTCTTGGGTTCATATCATGCCTCCGCTTCTGATTTTATGGGTTTTATCTTCATACATCTGCTGATCTGCGAGAGCGTATATCTCATCGAAGCTCGTTGCCGCCTATCCTGTAGAGGCAGCAGTGCGAGGTGTACATACAGGTAATAGTAATGTGAGGGTGAGCTCGAACCAGCCGTTAACCCCGTTGTCGCAGGCAGAGTTGGACTTCATGAAAATATAGAAAAAAGTATTGTGACTACTGCGAAAATTCAACATGGATAAGCTGGGTAAACATCTGTACGAGCTCACCTGCTTGTTACTGCCGGTCGAAATAGCTTTTTCCTTTGCTCGGGCGGAAGTATGTACGGATATAGCCGTCTGTCGAGAGGACGACGAACTCGTTCGTATCTTCGATGTAGTAGATACCGTCGCCGTCCTCAGCTTCGTACTTGAAGAGGGCGTCGGGGTCATTTATGACATCGCTTGCGCCCTTTTCGTACTCGGCAGCGGTTTTGTAGCCGAAGTCGTCGGCGAATTCGGCGCCGTGTTTCTCAAAGTGTTCGTTCAGGTATTGCTTATTGCGGAATTTGTAGGTAACATAGGCTGCTTCCGTTTTTTCAGCGGAAGTTGTGGTTTTTTTGGAGGATGTGGTCTTTTTTGATGTAGTAGTTTTCTTTGATGTGGTAGTTTTGGCTGCTGTAGTTTTTTTGGCTGAAGTAGTTTTCTTTGCAGTTGTGATTCTGGATGAGGTCGTTTTCTGAGTGGAAGCTTCTGCGGGCGCATCTGTTCCTTCTGCGGTCACGGCAGCGGCGGTCGGCGAGGACTTCTGCACCGCGGACGAGGATTTCTTTCCTCCACATGAAACGAGAGCAAAAAGCGACGCGGTTATGAGCAGGAATACCGCAGCGAATGATATATTTTTTCCTTTATTTTTCATGGTAGCACCTCCGGATATAATTATACAATTATATTATACTACTTTCTTTGCGGTATTTCAAGGGGGGATAATTAATTCACGAAAACATCCGCCGAGTTAATAGTGATTACATTTAAATATAGCCAGAAATACTTGACATATCAGAGAATTTCTGATATAATATTACTACCATAAATTAATTACCAAATTAGGCAATTGGTAATAATTCGTTTTTAATCAATTTCAAGGGGGTATTCAAATTGAAGAACCATTCAAAAGGGCTGAGAGGCACAGCCCTCATCCTCAGCGGTGCGCTTGCTCTCTCAGCCGTACCGTTTACCGCTGCTTCTGTCACGAGCGCTGCGGATGAGGAGTACTACCTGCGCGGCGACGTTATCGACAATGACGGCGTTACCAACAAGGATGCGCTCACTATCCAGCAGTACAAGCTCAACCTCACCACTCTCGAGGGTACTTCGCTCCTCGCTGCTGACGCCAATGCTGACGGTCAGGTGAATATGGCTGACGCCGTTGCTATCATGCAGTGGGTGCTCACCTCTGACCGCACTCACCATGTCGGCGAGTATGTAAAGCTCTCCGACGGCAAGGGCGGCGTTATAGGCGAAAGCGTTTCAAGCACATCGGGCCAAGGCTGGTATTCCTACACCGCCGAGGCTGACGGCAACTACAAGCTCCGCCTCATTACAAGCAATGCAGACAATTCCGACGTTTACGGCTGCATAACTGTGAACAGCGGCGATTATTATACGCCATTCTATATCTCTGCCGGCGAGAACGAGACTATAGTTATAGTCGAGATGCCAAAGGGCGAAAATCAGATAGTTATCAATACTGCCGGGGCAGTCCGTATCGCTTCCGACTCCGCGGTATACCGTACATCCAACAAGCCCGACCCGACTGAGCTGATACCCTATGACCCGCTTGACACCACAACTACAACTACCGATACCCAGACTACAACGACCTCTACTACCACAACAACTACCACTACTACGACAACTACCGCAGCTCCCGTTGAGGTGCGCTACTACGCCATAGAGGCTGAGACCCACAAGGGTTGGGAGGAAAGCACAAATGCCGGTTTTGCGGGCGAGGGCTACTTCAACTATGACAACTGCATCGGCAGCTATGTCGAGTGGACCGTTGAGGTACCCGAGGACGGCAATTACGAGGCCGATTTCCGCTATGCGAACGGCTCAACGGTAAACCGCCCCGTAAAGCTCATCGTCAACGGCGACCGCGAGTACGGTCAGTACCTCGACTTCGACGGAACCGGTGCGTGGACAACATGGGACGACGCGAAGGCTGTCGTTGCGCTCAGGAAGGGCACTAATACTATCAAGGCCTATGCTACGACCTCCGGCGGCGGTCCGAATATGGACTACGTCGAGCTCACAAGCACCTCGGCGAACGCTCCTCACGAAAAGGCTACGCAGGGTATCCGTGTCGAGAACCTTAACAGAGGCGTTTCCGCAGCTTATACCGGCAAGGGCGTTCTCGTAAGCTGGAGACATCTTGCTACCGACAACGAGGAAACCACCTTCAACCTCTGGAGAATAACAAAGGACGATGTCCGCACGATGCTCGGCACCTTCACTATGGACGATGCCTCAAACTACCTCGATGCCGAGGGTACTGCGACAGACAGCTACACTATCGACACCTACGTCGGCGAGGAGTGTACTGAATTTGCACAGTTCTCTATCAACTATTCAAATAAAAACAGCGGAGTGAGCGGCGCTTACTTCGATATAAATACCCAGACACCTCCCGGCGGCACTACACCTGACGGCGTGGAATACACCTACACCGAGAACGACTGCTCCGTAGGCGATGTTGACGGCGACGGTCAGTATGAGATATTCGTAAAGTGGGATCCCTCAAACTCGAAGGATAACGCAAATGCCGGCTATACAGGACCTGTTATCATAGACTGCTACAAGCTGGACGGAACTTTGCTCTGGCGTGTTGATCTGGGTATCAATATCCGTGCAGGTGCACACTATACCCAGTTCATGGTATACGACTTCGACGGTGACGGAAAGGCAGAGATGATCTGCAAGACCGCTGACGGCACTAAGGACGGTCAGGGCAACTACATCGGCGACAAGTCAAAGGATTACAGAATGACCGGACAGGTCGAAGGCAAGAGAGGCGATCCTACCGGTAAGATACTGAGCGGTGCAGAGTACCTGACACTGTTCGACGGTATGACGGGCAAGGCACTGGATACAGTTGATTACGTTCCCGGCAGAGGCGACGCTGAGGCATGGGGCGACAGCTACGGCAATCGTGTTGACCGCTTCACAGGCTGTGTTGCATACCTTGACGGCGGAGATCAGGCTTATGCCTGCTTCGGCAGAGGCTACTACACTCGTATGGCTCTTACTGCATGGGGTGTGAAGAACGGCAAGCTCGTCGAGAAGTGGGCATGGGATACCGGCCACAATGTTTCCGCAAAGGGCTACGGCGACGGCAACCACCATTGTATGGCTGCTGACGTTGACCAGGACGGCAGGCAGGAGGTAGTATGCGGCTCTGTTATCATAGATGACAACGGTACTGTACTCAATACCACCAGCCTCGCTCACGGCGATGCTATCCACGTTGGCGACTTTGACCCGAAGAATCCTGGTCTGGAGATATTCCAGTGCCTTGAGGATGAAACGCATCCCAACGGAACTGCTGTAAACTTCGGTGTGATCCTCCGTGATGCTGCTACAGCCAAGGTGCTGTTCAGGGAGACTGCCGGCGGAGATACCGGACGTGCTCTCGCTGACAACCTCATCACAGGCAACGGCGGCGCTGAAATGGTCGGCTCACACAGCGGAAATGTCTACTCCGCTGCGGGTGACCACAGTGTTGTATGCCAGTGGAGCGATATCACAAAGTGGGGACAGAATTCCGTCGTATACTGGACCGACGTTCTTGAAAGAGGAGTCCTTGACAGGACTATGGTCGATCAGTACGGCAAGGGCAGAGTATTCACCGGCGACGGCGTTACCTATAACAATTACTCCAAGTCCAACGCCTGCCTCACCTGCGACCTTACAGGCGACTGGCGCGAGGAGCTGATAATGCGTAAGAGCGACGGCGGACTGAGAGTGTTCACCACCACCTATGAGAACAAGTATAACCTCTACACGCTCATGCACAATGCACAGTACCGTGTTCAGGTAGCTTCTCAGAATAACGGCTACAATCAGCCTCCGCACACCGATTTCTACCTCGACACTACCGAGTATGTAAGACCGGAAGAACCTGATGTATGGATCAAGAAATAACTGAATAGCACTGAGCGGACTTGCTGGAAGGCGGGTCCGCTTTTCTGTTTGGGATTTAGATGAGAGTGACAGCGGAACGCCGGGCGCGGCGTTCCCTGCAAATCAGATGCTAATAACTAAAATATTTAAAAAATCGCGTTTTCTCTTGCATTATATCAGGTTTTGTAGTATTATTAATAGTGTATTGGCAGATGATTGCCAGACTAAGTTTTAGGAGGATTGTTGTGAAGCTCGTTTCAGTTGTTGTGCCGTGCTATAATGAGCAAGAGGTACTGCCGATGTTCTATGAGGAGATCACTAAGGTCACCGACAAGATGTCCGAGGATTTTCCGGAGCTCACCTTTGAGTACCTGTTCATCAATGACGGTTCAAAAGACAGCACCCTTGATATACTCCGCTCTCTCGCCCTGAAAGACGAAAGAGTAAGATATATTTCGTTTTCAAGAAATTTCGGCAAGGAGTCCGGTATGTATGCCGGTCTCGAAAATGCAAAGGGAGATTTCGTCGTCGTAATGGACGCCGACCTCCAGCACCCGCCTGCGTTCCTCCCTGAGATGTACAGCTACGTCAGGGACGGCGAGTACGACTGTGCTACCACCCGCCGCGTCAGCCGCAAGGGCGAGTCAAAAATACGCTCATGGTTCGCAAGAAAGTTTTACAAGATCATGAACAGGATATCCCAGACCGAGATAGTTGACGGCGCTCAGGACTTCCGTTTCATGAGCAGACAAATGGTCGATGCGATACTCAATATGTCTGAGTATAACCGCTTCTCAAAGGGGATTTTCAGCTGGGTAGGCTTCAATACCCGCTATATCGAATACGAAAACGTCGAGCGCCCCGCAGGTACCTCGTCGTGGTCGTTCTGGGGACTGTTCAAATACTCCCTCGAGGGTATCATGGCGTTCTCGACAGCTCCTCTTGTCATTTCCTCGCTGCTTGGTATCATAAGCTGCTTCACAGCGTTCGTGCTGATGATAATAACGGTCATCAAGACCATAGCGTTCGGCGAGGATGTTGCCGGTTATCCTACGATCGTCTGCATAATCTTCCTTCTGAGCGGTCTGCAGCTCCTGTGTACCGGCATCCTCGGACAGTACCTCTCAAAAACTTACCTTGAGACAAAGCACCGCCCGATATATATTTCAAAGGAGACTGCGGAGAGCTACCGCGAAAAAAAGCGCGGACAGGCTGACAGCTCCGCTGAAAAAGCAGACGGAAAACAGTAACGCGGAGGTGCCCCTCTATTGAACAAGCATATGAGACTTGTGGTGTCGGTGCTGTTTGTGGTGGTGATCCTACTTGCGATAGCCATCACCCGCTTCTACTCCGACACAAGCAAAAATACCTCGCGCAGCTCCGCTCAGACCGATATCGAGCGAAGGCTCGGTTCTGACCGCGAAGGGAACCGCATCTTCGAGGACAGCAGCGGCTTCTGCGGCGTCATAGACAGCAGCGACAGAGTCATCGTCCCCGCGGAATGGCTCGAGCTCAGCTTCGCTGGCGAGGGAAGATGTATAGCCTCAAAGCGTATCAATGGCACTGTCATGAAGGGCTGCGTTGACTATGAGGGCAATATTGCCGTACCATTCATCTACCGGAGCATAACTCCCTGTGTGAGCGGCAGCAAGACCCTTTATGTCGCCGAATCCGGGATCGACAGCTCGGTCGTGCTCTATGATGCTGACTTCTCCCCGATGTTCAGGAAGGTCTGGACAGACTGCACTGTCACGGGAGATACCCTCACCCTCAGCAGCGGGACAGGGACCTATACCTATTCGGCTTCCGGCGACGGCTTCCGTTTCAGTGAGGCTGAGGTCAGGGGCGAGGCTCTGAGCTGCGGATTTGATTTTAGTGTAAAAAACCCTATGCTGCTTGAAAGGCTTGACCCGGCAATGCTTGAGTATATGGCTTCGGCTGCGGGGAAATACCTTGCCTTTGCCTATACTGGCGACGGCGTATATGTTTCGGATATAAGGACAGGCGGAAAGCCTGCCTTCACCATGCTATTTCCGGATGACAAGCGCATAGTCTCGAAGAAGCTCCTTGCGGTAGACGATGTTTACCTCTATTCTGCGGGCTCTGAGGACGGTGTGCCGGTGTTCTCGATATCCGTTTCAGCCAAAACTGAGCTGAGCTATACCGTTGAGGGAAAGGATGAACCGGAGAGCATGAAGGCGTCCTACAGGGCGTTTATAAAATTCAGCGGAACGTCAGAGAACGATCTTACGGCTGTTTCCGGCAGCTTTGAGCTTACTGAGCCGGAATACCCCGAGCCGGAGATACCTGCGGAGCCGTATGTCCCGGATACACCGGATATCCCTCCTCCACCCCCTGAGAATATTGACGGCGGCTGGAGCGATACAGAATAAATAATTTAAACAGGAGAATAGATATGTCAAAAAAAGTTGCAGTTATCATGGGAAGCGACAGTGACTTCCCGGTAGTAAAATCAGCTCTCACTGAGCTGAAAAAGTACGGAGTTGAGTTTGAGTGCAGAGTTATGAGCGCTCACAGGACACCGGCAGAGGCTTCGGAATTTGCCTCAAACGCTAAGGCAAACGGATTCGGCGCAATAATCTGCGCTGCCGGTATGGCTGCTCACCTTGCAGGTGTAGTTGCAGGACATACAACACTTCCGGTTATCGGTATCCCGATGAAGTCAAAGGCTCTCGAGGGAGTTGACGCTCTCCTCGCAACAGTTATGATGCCGCCCGGAGTACCCGTTGCGACAGTTGGTATCGACAGCGCTAAGAACGCTGCTGTACTTGCGGTACAGATACTTGCTGTTTCTGATGAGGCGCTTGCTGAAAAGCTTGCGGCTGAAAAGAAGGCAATGGCTGACGGCGTTATCGCAAAGGACAAGGCGCTTCAGGAGCAGATAGCAGCGCTCTGAAAGCCTGATAACACACCTACAATTCCCGCAGGCCGCGGGATTGCATATACACATTTATACAATTCTCAAGGAGGAATTTCAAATGGCAAACATTGAAAAGAAGGAACAGCTCTATGAGGGCAAGGCTAAGAAGGTCTACGCTACAAATGACCCTGAGCTCGTTATTGTTGACTACAAGGACGACGCTACAGCCTTCAACGGCGAAAAGAAGGGCACTATCGCAGGCAAGGGCGTTATCAACAACAAGATGACAAACTTCATGTTCAAAATGCTCGAGAAGGAAGGCGTTCCCACACATCTCGTGGAGGAGATCAGCGACCGTGAAACTATCGTTAAGAAGGTATCCATCGTTCCCCTTGAGGTTATCATCAGAAACGTTGCTGCCGGAAGCTTCTCAAAGAGAATGGGCGTTGAGGAAGGCAAACAGCTTCTCTGCCCGATCCTTGAATACAGCTACAAGAACGACGACCTCGGCGATCCGTTCATCAACGACTACTATGCGCTCGCTCTCGGCATTGCCACAAAGGAGGATCTCGACACTATCGCAAAGTATGCCTTCAAGGTAAACGAGTTCATGGTGAAGTTCTTCAAGGGCCTCAATATCGACCTCATCGACTTCAAGATCGAGTTCGGAAAGACCTCTGACGGCACCATAATCCTCGCTGACGAGATATCCCCTGATCCCTGCCGTTTCTGGGACAGCACAACTCACGAGAAGCTCGATAAGGATCGCTTCCGCCGTGATATGGGCGGCGTAGAGGAAGCCTATCAGGAAATCATGAAGAGACTTATGGGAGAATGATATATGGGCGGATTTTTCGGTGCAGCTTCCAAAAACGACTGCGTTACTGACGTATTCTTCGGCACAGACTACCACTCCCACCTCGGCACACGCCGCGGAGGTATGACCTCATGGTCTGAGGAAAACGGCTTCCAGAGAAATATCCACAGTATTGAGAATTCTCCGTTCAGGACAAAATTTGAAGACGATGTTGTAAATATGAGGGGCAGGCTCTGTATCGGCTGCATCAGCGATACAGACCCCCAGCCTATCCTTGTGCGCTCAAAGCTCGGGCTCTATGCGGTATGCTCGGTCGGCATAATCCGCAACGCTGAGGCTCTTGTGAATGAGCTGCTTGAAAACGGCTGCGCTAACTTCGAGGCTATGAGCAGCGGAAGCATCAATTCCGGCGACCTCATCGGCGCTCTCATAGCACAGAAGTCCTCATTCGTTGAGGGCATACGCTATGCCCAGCAGAAGATAGAGGGCACCATGTCCCTTATCATACTCACAAAGGACAGCATTATTGCTGCCCGCGACCAGTTCGGAAGACTGCCTATAATCATCGGAAAGCGCAGCGACGGCTTCTGCCTCTCATCCGAATCCTTTGCCTTCCAGAAGCTCGGCTACAGTACATACAAGGAGCTTGAGGCAGGCGAGATAGTGAAGATAACCTCCGACAGCTGCGAGGTGCTCTGCAAGGGCGACCCCTCAAAGATGAAGATATGCACCTTCCTCTGGACATATTACGGCTATCCGAATGCAGTCTATGAGGGTGTGAACGTTGAGGTCATGCGTACACGCAACGGCGAGATAATGGCTGAGAACGACATAAAGGCAGGAAAGCTTCCGGATGTTGACTATGTGTGCGGAGTTCCGGACTCCGGCACTCCCCACGCTATCGGATATGCCAACAGAAGCGGCATACCCTTTGCAAGACCCTTTATCAAGTACACTCCCACATGGCCGAGAAGCTTTATGCCTACCAATCAGAGGATGCGAAATCAGGTCGCCAAGATGAAGCTCATCCCCGTTCATGAGCTTATCGAGGGCAAGCGCCTCCTGTTCGTTGACGATAGCATCGTCCGCGGCACTCAGATGAGAGAGACAGTAGAGTTCCTCTATGAGAACGGCGCTAAGGAGGTACACATGAGAAGTGCCTGTCCGCCTATTATGTACGGCTGCAAGTACCTCAACTTCTCGCGCAGCCATTCCGAGCTTGAGCTTATCGCAAGACAGATAATCGACGAGTTCGAGGGTGCGGAGGGCGTAAAGTACCTCGCAGAATACAGCGATACCAATACCGAAAGAGGAAAGCGTATGCGCGACGAGATATGCCGCCGCTTAAAGCTCACCTCACTGGAGTTCCAGTCGCTTCCCGGAAAGGTACAGGCTGTGGGACTTCCCGAATGTCAGCTCTGCACCTACTGCTGGAGCGGAAACGAATAAAATTCGGAATGCGGAATGCGGAATGCGGGATTGCGGTGTCCGCTAAAGCGGACGGATCAGAAAAGCAAGGCTCTGCTTTTGATCTGTCGCCGTAAGGCGATACCAATAATTCCGAATTCCGAATTCCTAATTCCGCATTAATAATACGGAGGATTTATTTATGAACAACAGTTTTTCCGAGAGCTACAAGAAGGCAGGCGTTGACGTAACTGCCGGCTACAAGTCTGTTGAGCTTATGAAAAAGCACATCGCACGCACTATGATACCCGGCGCTCTTTCCGGTATCGGCGGCTTCGGCGGACTTTTCCAGCTCGATATGACCGGTATCAATACGCCCGTTCTCGTTTCCGGAACAGACGGCGTAGGCACAAAGATCAAGATAGCGTTCATCCTCGATAAGCACGACACAGTCGGCATTGACTGCGTTGCAATGTGCGTAAACGATATCATCTGCTGCGGTGCAAAGCCACAGTTCTTCCTCGATTATATCGCGTGCGGAAAGAATATCCCCGAGAAGATCGCGGAGATAGTTTCCGGTGTTGCGGAGGGTTGTGTACAGGCTCAGTGCGCCCTTATAGGCGGTGAGACTGCCGAGCATCCCGGCCTTATGCCCGAGGACGAGTACGACCTTGCAGGCTTCTCGGTGGGTGTTGTTGACAAGGACAAAATTCTCCAGCCCGATACCCAGAAGGCAGGCGATGTCCTCATCGCAATAAAGTCCAGCGGAGTACATTCAAACGGCTTCTCGCTGGTAAGAAGGGTATTCGATGTAAACGAGAAGAAGCTCGCAATGCGTTTCGATGACCTCGGTGCAACTCTCGGCGAGACTCTCCTCACCCCTACACGCATCTATGTAAAGGCTGTGATGAGCCTTCTTGACGCTGTTAAGGTGAAGTCGATCTCCCACATCACCGGAGGCGGCTTCTATGAGAATATCCCGCGTTCGCTTCCTGATAACCTTGCTGCGAAGATCGAGCGCAATGCAGTACAGGTGCTCCCGATATTCGACCTTATCCAGAGAACAGGCGATATCCCGGAGCGCGATATGTTCAACACCTTCAACATGGGCGTCGGAATGATAGTATCAGTTGACAAGAACGACGCTGACAAGGCGATAGCAGCTATCAAGGCTGCGGGCGAGGACGCCTATGTTCTCGGCGAGCTCGTTGAGTCGGACGAGGGCGTTATAATTTGTTGAGCGGCTGAACCGTTTTGCAGGGGGCGATGCCTGCATCGCCCCGCCGGTTCAGATCGGAATAAAGTTGAAAGCTGCGGTGTCCGCTTCGCGGACGATTTAAAATATGTGAGTGCAGCGAACACAATAACTCTCAACTTTCAACTCTTAACTCTCAACTAAGGTAAGGAACGGGGGCGATGAATATGAAACGCAGGTTTATAAGCTCTGCGGCAGCCATTGCCGCGGCATTCAGTATGCTTGCATTCCCTGCGTTTTCAGCGGGTGAGCCGCTGGACTACATACCCGACGGTCACGTTGACGTTTTCGACATGATAGCCGCACGAAGGAGCGGTGCCTCCGAAACTGAGCTGAAAAAGCTCCAGAGCTTCCTTCTCGGCAGGGAGACCTCATCACTCATCACGGAGTATACCGTTGACGAGAGCCTTATCCTTGAACCGAAGGGTACTGTCCATACCGGCGACGGCACTTTCTACGGCGGCGGCTATGAGGGCGGTTGTGCGATGCTCGACCCGGTCTCGCGCGATTACTGGATAGTTGCCATGAACCTTGAGGATTACAATGAGGGTCAGCTTGCGGGAGCTTACCTTGAAGTCACAGGCGAGCTCGGCACTATAAATATGCTCGTGACCGACCTTCTTCCGGAGGGCAAAAAGGGCGACCTTGACCTTTATACCGATGCCTTTCCCCTCATCGCGCCTGCCGAAAAGGGCAGAGTTCCGGTGAGCTGGAAGATAGTTCCCCTCGACAGCGCTGCGGACGCTCCTGTCTGCTATAAGTACAAGGAGGGTACCTCACAGTTCTGGTGCGGTATCCAGGTGAGAAATCACCGCTACCCGATAACGCGGCTCGAATACCTTGATAAGGACGGTAACTGGGTGGAGATAAACCGCCGCAGATACAACTATTTCGAGTCGGACAAAATGGGTGCGGGACCGTTCACCTTCCGCATAACCGATATTTACGGTCAGCAGGTGATAGACAGGGATATCCCGCTGTCCACCGACGATACTGAGATAATACCGGGAAACGTTCAGCTCCCGGAGTGATGAAAGCATATGAAAGTTGAAAAGATAGATATGGTCTGGTCGGCAGTATCAATGGTGATAGTCTGGGTGACTATGCGCCGGAAGTGCCTGCCGGACGGTATACTCATAGTATACGCGCTCATGGCCGTGCTCTTTGCCTATCATATATGGCAGAAGCGCAGGAGCCTCGGCAACGGAGTGCCGGTATTCGGCAAGATAGTCGATTACCACACCTCACAGAAGATACGCGGAAGCTTCCCTGTTGTGCGCTACACCACTGAGGGCGGCAGGGAGATAACCTCCGTTTATACCGTCGAGGAACGTCAGCCGAAATACGAGATAGGCGAGGAAAAGATGATCTGCTACGACCCGGATAACCCTATGATGTTCTATTTTGTAGGGCGTGAGGACGAAATGACGCGGGATTACTTCAGATTCATCCTCTACGGCGCACCTGTGGCTCTCCTGATGCTTGTCATAAGGTGATACAGGCGATGTCGTCGAGATAAGGGCTTATCCGGAGCTGCCGAAGATATTTTACTTTGCCGGGGACGACAACCACATCTCCTACGGTGCAGCCGCCTGCTTCACGGCGAGCGGAGTTCTTTTCGCATTAGGCGTACTTCCAATTTTTACCTTAGGCTGAATGTCAGGAGGAGAACCGACAATGACCTGGATCATAAATAATGTTCCCGGCTGGATAATGATCGCAGTTATGGGAGTTCTTCTGAGCCTTAGTGCTGTATATATGATAAAGGACGAACGTTCCAGGGATGAAAGCGTTATCGGAGGAACAGCAGTGCTTATCACTGGTATTCTTATCCTTGCTGTCGGGATATTTCTGCTTGTTACCGGAAAAAGCGGCAGCTTCGGCTCCTATATGTAATATGTATCCTTTCTGAAGGAGGTCAAACCAATGAAGAATATAGTTGTGCTCGTTTCGGGCGGAGGCACGAATCTCCAGGCCCTCATCGACGCTGAAAAGTCAGGTGTTATAAAGGGAGGCAGGATAACCTGTGTTATATCCTCAAAGGAGGGCGCATATGCTCTTGAAAGGGCAAAAAACAGCGGCATTCCCGCGAGGGTCATCCCCCGGAAGGAGTATACTGACAGCGTGAGCTACAGCAGGGCGATACTTGCGGCACTCAACGAGGAAAAGGCTGACCTTGTTGTTCTTGCGGGCTTCATGACGATACTCGACGAGTGTGTAACGAAGGAGTACGCCTATAAGATCATCAACGTCCACCCGGCACTGATACCGTCCTTCTGCGGGGAAGGCTTCTACGGACTGAGGGTCCACGAGGCTGCGCTCAATTACGGTGTAAAGGTCAGCGGAGCGACCATCCACTTCGTCAACGAAAAGGCAGATGCCGGTGCGATAATACTGCAAGGTGTGGTGAATGTCGAGAACGGTGATACCCCGGAGGTGCTCCAGAGGCGCATAATGGAGAATGTCGAGTGGAAACTTCTGCCGAAGGCCGTTTCCCTTTTCTGTCAGGATAAGATAGATATCGTTGACGGCAGGGCAGTAGTAAGGGAGTGAGAGCGTGATAATAGGTCTGCATCCCGGAAAATTCTGGGACGAGGGCAAATTCATGTGCAGCCTTTTCCGGCGGGACATGAAGATATACATCTACAGCGGCGCTGATACGAACTACGCAGAGGCCTGCATAAAGGAACTGAACAGTATGCCGGAGGAACTTCTCGGTGAGATCTGCCGGAAGGCAGTGAGATACTGTACCGACTCCCTCAACAGGTGGGCTGAGATAGACAAGCGCGGCGAGATAGAAGCGAAAATGTCCGTTCAGATCACCCCTGATATGCCTTCGGAGAGGATACTCAGATGTATCACCCCGGTGAGTATGTCCGTTCGTCCGTCAGAGGACGGACAGATCGGCTATCAGGTCGAATTCGACTGCGAATGGGAGCCTGAAAAGGGCATGGAGGCAGTCATCCTCGGCGGAAGACTGCTCTATCTCGGAGAATTCGGCGATCATTCGCCGTGGGACGGCTTTGACATTACGGAATAAGGAACATCCCTGCAATAACTGTATTTTGTGTTGCATATATAATTAAAAGGAGTAATTATTATGAAAAAACTTGATATCGCACAGGAGCTTACATCAAACGCTTACCCCGGCAGAGGCATTATCATCGGCAGAAGTGCTGACGGCAGAAGCGCTGTTACTGCTTATTTCATCATGGGCAGGAGTGAGAACAGCCGCAACCGCGTGTTCGTACAGGACGGCGACGGCATCCGCACCCAGGCTTTTGACCCGTCAAAGCTCTCTGATCCCCACCTGATAATCTATGCACCGGTGCGCGTGCTCGGAAACAAGACCATTGTTACAAACGGTGACCAGACAGATACTATCTATGAGCTTATGGATAAGCAGTTCACCTTCGAGCAGGCTCTCCGAACAAGGGAATTCGAGGACGACGCTCCGAACTATACACCTCGTATTTCCGGAATACTTCGTTTTGAGGGCAGCGGCTTCAACTATGCAATGTCGATACTCAAGAGTGCTAACGGCAACCCTGATTCCTGCCAGAGATATACATTTGCGTATTCAAATCCGGTCGCTGGCGAAGGACACTTCATCCATACATATATGGGTGACGGTTCACCTCTCCCGAGCTTTGAGGGCGAGCCAAAGCTTGTGGGGATCTCCGGCGGCATTGACGGTTTCACCGATATGCTCTGGAACAGCCTCAATGAGGATAACAAGGTATCGCTCTTTGTGCGCTATATCGACCTTGCAAGCGGAAAAACAGAGACTCGTATCGTAAACAAGAATAAGTAATATGAGCATTACCTCTTACAGATGTCCTCACTGCGGTGCGGATCTCTCGTTTTCGGAGAGTGATTTCACGGTATGTCCTTACTGCGATTCGCATATCGTTATTGAAGGTGCTGTCGGGAAGGATGAGCTTGAACGTCTCCGTGTCAGCCAGAGCCAGCTCGCGCGCAAGACGAGCACTGAGGCAGAGTATTACACCCAGCTAAAGAAATGGCGCTTCATGAGGGCAGGCTTCGTGATCGTGCTTGGAGCAATCATTATTGCAGCTTTCCTGCTGGTGGAGTATATAAGCGCAGGAGCAGGCACACTTGTCCTGATACTGGGCGTCGGAGTATTTGCAGCGGGGCCTCTGATCGTAGGTCCGAGATGTCCGCTGTATGACTACAAAAACTCAACTATAGAGTATGGAAAGCACGGAACGATCCTGAAACTCTACTTGTTAGGTGTGTTTACAATTTTCGTTGCAATGGTATTGGCAGCGATACTGGTAGTTACGGTCATAGGCAGAAATGAAGAAGATGCGAAAAGCTCCTCGTGGGACTACAGCGCAGCTATGCAGTCGGAGGATTGCGATATACTTATGAGCAAGTGGGCGGACTCAATGTTTGACAAAAACGGCGGCGATGTCTACTACAGCGCTCTCATCCCTGCAAGTGTGGCTGATGAGGTAAAGAGCGACAGCACCTACAAAGAGCTTGTCAGTATGTATAAGCAGGGATTTGAGAAAGTTGTTGAGGATCGGAGCTACAGGGTAGTACGGATAACCCGGCTCGATGCTCTTACAGACAATGAGCTGATAGGTGCTGAGAATTATTTTTCTGACCAGTATGGCGGCGAGGTTAACGCTATAGAGGGCCATGAGTACGATATAACCATCGAAAGCAAAGATAAGAGCAGCGGCAGCAAGGATGAATTTGAAGCTTTCGCCTGTGCAGTCAAGCTCAAGGGCGACGGCTGGACGATAATCGACGACGACAAGAGCCTTCTCCGCGACTTTATGTAACAGCGGTGATGAATGGCTTTCCGCCGCCCGGTATAAAATGGATATTCAGATAAAATATAAGGAGGACATATATCATGTCAAATGAAATGCAGTTAAAATACGGTTGCAACCCCAATCAGAAGCCTTCAAGAGTTTATATGGCTGACGGCAGCGAGCTCCCGATCGAGGTGCTCTGCGGCAGACCCGGCTACATCAATCTGCTCGACGCGCTCAACGGCTGGCAGCTCGTAAAGGAGCTCAAGGCAGCTACAGGAGTGTGTGCGGCTACCTCGTTCAAGCACGTTTCGCCTGCCGGAGCAGCTATCGGACGTCCTCTCAGCGAGGACCTCAGGAAGATATACTGGGTTGACGATCTGGGGGAGCTCTCGCCGCTTGCAAGCGCTTATGCAAGGGCAAGAGGCGCTGACAGAATGTCCTCCTACGGCGACTTCATCGCGCTTTCCGACAAGGTG
>CAMOXW010000013.1 GCA_946629405.1 uncultured Ruminococcus sp. | reverse complement strand
GAACGGAGAGTGTCAGAGCATCAGACAACAGCGTCTACGATCTTATTTCCGGGGATTGCTTTGACAGCTTCATCATTATGTCCGAGTCCTTCGTAAATCCCGGACTTCGATCCCGCCTGCGTGAGGCAATGGAGCGGCGCAGAGATATTCCGCTCATCATCGCCGGAGCGGTAATGCCGGAGTTTCCCCCTGAGAGGTTCAGCTATATTAACACAAGCGACCGCGCAGATATTGCTGCACTTACTGACCGTATCATTGCTGAAAACGGCTTTGGCAGGCTTGCTTTTCTCAGCGGTCCCGCCGGACTGGAGACCTCCCGTGAGCGCACTGAGGGATTCAGGGAGGCTCTTGAAGGCCGCGGGATAACCTTCGACCCAAGCCTTGTCTATGATGGCGATTTCTGGTATTCCTCCGGTGAAAGGCTTGCGGAGAAATACCTCAGCGGCAGCCTTCAGCCCCCGGAAGCTCTCATCTGCGCCAACGATTATATGGCGTTCGGAGTGCTGGACGCTTTCGCAGCAGCAGGCGAGGATATCAGGGAGCATTTTGCGCTTGCCGGCTATGAGTACATTGCTGAGCGCAGGAGGCATATGCCGCTCCTGACGACTTACCGCAGGAACAGGCGGGCTCTCGGGGCTGCGGCGGTGGATACGCTTGCAGAAAAACTTATCGGCGCGGAGAAAACGCCGTTCATCCCGCCGGAGGGAAGCATTGTCGCGGGACAGACCTGCAATTGCGGCTTGCCCGGAAATGAGCTTCGGGAGGAACTCAGCTTCGCCCGGAGCAGCGCACAGTACGCCTACTGGAACCTGAAATCCGACCTTGAATCAAGGCTGACAGAGTGCCGCAGCTTCGATGAATTCATCACTGTCATGGCGTCGGAGCTATACATGGTCAGGGGCGCGTGTGACATAGTTCTCTGCCTCTATGAGGGCTGGGCAAGCGGCAGCGATGCACGCGGCGGGCTGCTGAACTGCCGGAATATACAGCCTTACGGTGAGCCTAAGGAATTTACCGTGCGGGAGACTGAGATAACCGCAATAGCCGGAAAATATGACGATATTACGACGTTTTACATCAATCCTCTTTTCTTCCGGGAGCGGCTTCTCGGCTACTGTGCGGTCGTTTGCGACGGGGCAGACACCTATGACGACATCTATCGCCACTGGGTCAAATCGGTCTCGAACGGTCTGGAGTTTCTCCGTCTGAAGGCGGACGTCAGGTATCTTCTGCAATGCAGTGCGGTCTCGCCCTCCTACGACGGCATCACCGGGCTTTTCAGCGGTGAGGGGATAAGGTTTGCCTTCGGGATGATGTGCAGCACCGACAAATCGCGTAATATAGCCGCTGTCGGGATAAGGCTGCAATTCGGCGGGGATGCCTTTTCTGCCGATGATGCCGCGAGGGAAATGACAGGGAGCATTATCGCTGCCGCTGATGTTGTGAGGCGATTCTATGGCAGCAGCGGCGCAGCGGGGCGCATATCGTCCTCGGAGCTGCTGCTCATTCTTCCGTCGGCGAAGGTCTCTGCGGAGCTGCTTGCTGATGCAGTGTATACTGAGCTGATGTACGATGTAGATTTTGTGCGGTGTTCATCCGGGAGCCAGCCTCTATGCTTCGGAATGAGCTTCGACAGCAGCTCTGACTTTGACACGTTATCCGGAAGAATAACTGCCGGGCTCGAATGTCTGCTCGCACAGCAGCGTGAACGGAGGCTCCACCCGCATTTCATGGAATTCGACCGCATTCACCGCCAGAGCCTGCGAGAGCCGCTCAAACGGGTAACCCTTGCCGGTATGAGCCGTGAGCTGAATCTGAACCAAAACTATTTCAACCGCGTATACAGGCAGATAACCGGCATGAGCTTCGTGCAGGACAGGATATTCTCGCGGCTGATGCTTGCAAAGCACCTGCTGCTGACCACGGATGAGGCGGTCAGCAGCGTTTCCGAGCGGTGCGGATACAGCGACAGCAAGTATTTCATCCGTCAGTTCACAGCCAATACCGGGCTCACTCCGAAGCAGTACCGTTCGCTTCTGATGAATGCAGCTGCGGACCGCAGCCTTATGCAGCTCTTGATTTAAACAGGTGGATTTTGTGCACCTAATGGCGATTTTGGCGGTTGACAGTGCGTAATATCTGCTGTAAAATATACTATAGTGAACAGCGGAGAACACAAAGCGGCTCTCCGGACGGCATTTCTTACTACAGGAGGTATTCTATGAGATCATCACAATTCGTTGGCATGGCAGCAGCGGCTGCGATCGTTTTTCAGTCATCTGCAAGCCTGAGCGCTTGTGCTATGCCGGAAAAAAACAAAAGTATGCGCGATATTTCCACTATGGAGCTTGTCAGCGAAATGGGTATCGGGATCAACCTCGGCAACACTTTCGAGGCTTGTCCGAACTGGTACGAGGAGGACTGGATAGCCAAGTGGAGCGACGGGAAACCCGTCAACTATGAGACCGCATGGGGCAGTCCGGTCATCACCCGCGAAATGATACAGGGAATGGCGGATGAGGGCTTCGGCGTTGTCAGAGTGCCGGTCGCGTGGTCGAATATGATGGCGCACGACGGCACATATACCATTAACAAGGACTACGATGAGCGCGTGCATGAGGTCGTTGACTGGATCATCGACGCGGATATGTACTGCATAATCAACATCCACTGGGACGGCGGCTGGGTGAACAAATTTCCTGAAGACAAGGACGAAAGCATGAAGCGCTATACCCATATGTGGGAACAGATAGCCGACAGCTTCAAGGACTACGGCGACCGGCTCATGTTCGAGTCACAGAACGAGGAGCTTGGCTGGGAAAGCCTCTGGAACCCGTGGGGCGGCACTGAGGGCAAGGCAGAGTCATACGCGCTCTGCAACGAGATTAACCAGAAATTTGTTGATGTTGTGAGAAGCTCCGGCGGAAACAATCCGGAACGTCACCTGCTTATTTCAGGCTATAATACCGGCATTGACCGAACCTGTGACTCTATGTTCAAAATGCCGGACGACCCGGCGGCACGCATGGCTGTTTCGGTACATTACTACACGCCCGCAGGCTTCGCTATCCTTGAGGACGAGGACGCGAGCTGGGCAAAGGCAAGAAGCACATGGGGCACAGAAGACGATTTCAGGGAGCTTTATGAGCAGATGGACATGATGAAGAATTATTACATCAGCAAGGGCATCCCCGTTATCGTCGGAGAGTACGGCTGTCCCACAAAGGGCAAAGATCCGGCATCCGTGAGACTTTTCCTAAGCTCCGTATGCAAGGCAGCTTATGAGCGCCAGCTCTGTCCGGTGCTGTGGGCAACTCCCGGAGGCCACTACGACCGCGATACCTGCAAAATGGCTGACCAGGAGCTGAAGGTTTTATTTAATCAGATATGGGACCCTTCCCTGAGGCCTTCGGAGCCCGGAAGCGTTGACGGAGATGTCAATGACGACGGCGAGTTCAATATCTCGGATCTCATCACTCTCCAGAGGTGGCTTCTCGGCGCTGACGGAGCAGAGCTGAAAAACGGGGAAGCTGCTGATCTCAGCGGTGACGGCAGACTTGACGTTTTCGATGCAATTTTTATGAGAAGGCTTCTCGTCAAGGGTTAAGGGAACGCTGATTTTGCCGCGCTGACTGCACACAGCGCCGCAGCAATCATACTGAAATGTTTGTAAGGGGACAGATCAGACGACCAGCCGGTTTTAATAACGCGGCTGGTTTTATTTTTGCCTGAAAAGAGTGGGAGTATTTGTGCAAAATGCCAAAATGACCGCGCGGGAAGCTGTATCAGCGGCTTTTTACTTGCAATTTTGCGCGCCGGAGGTTATAATTGAAGTGTATATTTGCGCGGAAACGCAGGAAAAAGGAGAAATACCATGTCAGTAATTCTATTAGCAGGCGGTGCCGGTTACATCGGCTCGCATACCGCAGTTGAGCTTCTTGATGCAGGCTATGATGTCGTTATCGCCGACAATTTCTCGAATAGCTCCCCCGAGGCTGTAAGGCGCGTTGAGAAGATAACAGGCAAGTCAGTGAAGCTCTATGAGCTCGATATCAAGGACACCGCGAGGCTCGCTGAGGTGTTCAGAGAGAACGACATCGCTGCTGTGATACATTTTGCAGGGCTGAAGGCGGTCGGTGAGTCCGTGCAGAAGCCGGTCATGTACTACCGCAACAACATAGATACCACGCTCTCGCTTCTTGAAAATATGGCTCAGTACGGTGTTAATAACATCATCTTCTCGTCAAGTGCGACTGTCTACGGTGAGGAGAATCCTGTGCCTTACCTTGAAACGATGAAGCGCGGAGCGTGTACAAATCCCTACGGCTGGACAAAATCCATGATGGAGCAGATACTTGAAGACGCTGCGAACGCTGACAAGGAAATGTCCGTGATACTCCTGCGTTACTTCAACCCGATCGGCGCTCACGAGTCCGGAATGATAGGAGAGGACCCGCAGGGCATCCCGAATAACCTCATGCCCTATGTTTCGCAGGTCGCTGTCGGGAAACGCGAGTGCCTCACTATATTCGGGAACGATTATCCCACGCCTGACGGCACCTGCACCCGCGATTATATCCACGTTGTCGATCTTGCAAAGGGGCACGTCAAGGCTATAGACTACATCCTCTCAAACAAGTGCGTCGAGATATTCAACCTCGGCACCGGTACGCCCTACAGCGTTACCGAGATCGTCGATACGTTCGAGAGGGTCAACGGGATCAAGGTCAATCATGTTTACGGCGCGCGCCGTCCGGGAGACCTTGCGGAGTGCTATGCGAACGCTGACAAGGCGTTCAGGGTTCTTGGCTGGAGGACTGAAAAGACTCTCGAGGATATGTGCCGCGATACATGGAACTGGCAGAGGAACAATCCTGACGGCTACGGAAAATAAATGACGGCATGATGCCGGGAGGTATGCCTTGCTGCAAACGATGATAATAGCGGTGCTCTCCTGCTCGGTACCGGTCGGGGCATGGCTTGTGCTGAGGAAGCGATGCGGCGCAGGAGTGATGCCGCTTCTTGCCGGAATTGCCGCGTATATCGTCATTTCACTTGCCCGTGGACTGCTGAGGGCAGCCTTCCTCGAAGGTCTCAGGGGAACGCACTGGCTGTTCTACATTGTGTCAGCGTTCATTTCGGGCTCTGCGGAGGAATCCGGGCGGTATATAGTTTTCAGGAACGTTCTGCCGCAGCGGAAGCGCTGGGCTGACTGTGCAGCTTACGCACTCGGGCACTTCTGCACGGAGGCACTGTTGACTTTCAGGATGCCGGAGGACATTGCGGACAGTCTGCTTTTCTGCTATATAACAGCCACAGGACTTGCTGTATCGGCAGCATGGTCGGTGCTTGGATTTGCGGCGGCTCACTTTGCGGAGGACCGGCGGCTGCTGTACGCTGCTGTCGGGCTGCACACCCTTGCGGACATAATTCCGGCGCTGTACCTGCTTGACGCTGTGAGCATCGGAGGATATTTCGCGCTGGAGCTTCTGTTCACGGCGGCAGTATGCTGGCTCGGTCACAAGGTCTGGAGCTACTATGCTGATCTCTGACCAAACCGATAAAAATCTGAATTGCTATCCGCTCGCTGCTTGTTGTCAAATGCTATTGTAGTGCGAAAGTCCGACTGCGTGTATTTTTCTGAATCAGCGAGCGCCTATCGGATCATCATTTCATTGAACCGGTCAGAGATTAGTATTACAAAACGACAGGGGAGGACAAGTCTTCCGCTCAAGGAAAAATTATGGAATACAAATACGAAAAGCTTACTGATAAGATATACGTCTGTGCCAGTAGCGACCACCGTTTCGGTACGGATGCTTTTCTGCTCGCACATTTCTCACAGTACCGGCAGAAGGACAAGGTCTGCGATCTCGGGACCGGCTGCGGGATAATCCCCCTGATAATGCAGAAGCATCTTCCGCCGCAGATAACCTACGCGGTCGATATACAGGGGGGCGCGATAGAGCAGCTTAAACTCGGGCTTGAACGCAGCGAGACCTCGGGGATAGTCCCGGTCTGTGCCGACCTGAAGGAGCTCTGGGATGATGCTCCGCTCGGGAGGCTTGATCTTGTGACGTGCAATCCGCCGTACAAGGTCAATAACGCCGGCTACCAGAGCGCGATAACTGCCCAGAAAATAGCCCGCCATGAGATACTCTGCACGATAGACGACGTCTGTGCGGCGGCAGAAAGGCTGCTGAAATTCGGCGGAAGGCTGTGCGTATGCAATCGTCCTGAGAGGCTCAGCGACGTGATATTTGCGATGAAGTCGCACAATATCGAGCCGAAGCGCCTGAGAATGGTCTCGAAGGGACCGGAGGAAGCACCGTGGCTTTTTCTGATAGAAGGGAAAAAAGGCTCGAAGCCCTTCATGAAGATCGAACCGCAGCTCTATATCCGCAGCGGTGACGGCTTCTCAGAGGAGCTGCAAAGCATCTACAACACCGGAAAGGAGCAGATATGAGCGGAAAACTTTACCTCATCGGCACGCCGATAGGTAACCTCGAGGACATTACCCTGCGGCAGCTGAGAATGCTGGAGGAGGTCAGCTTTCTATGCGCGGAGGACACCCGCGTGACCCTGAAGCTTCTGAACCGCTACGAGATAAAGAAGGAGCTTGTGAGCTTCCATGAGCACAGCTCACGCGCCGATGCGGAGCGGATAATAAGCCGCCTGAAAAACGGTGAGAGCTGTGGGGTCGTGACTGATGCGGGGATGCCGTGCATTTCCGACCCGGGCGAGGTGCTTGTGAAGCTTTGCGCGGAGCAGGGGATCGAGGTCAATGTAGTTCCCGGACCGAGCGCGGTGGTATCAGCGGCGGCGGTAAGCGGTCTGAATACGCGGCGATTCACCTTCGAGGGGTTCCTTCCGGTCGCAAAGAAGGAGAGGGCTGAACGGCTTGATATGCTCCGGAGCGAGACCGGAGCGATGATATTCTATGAGGCTCCCCACAAGCTGAGAACGACCCTCAGCGACCTTGCGGAAGCGTTCGGCGGGGACAGGCGGATATCTATATGCCGGGAGCTTACAAAACTGCATGAGGAGGTGCTGCGGCTTGATCTTTCGGAGGCGGTCGCGTATTACGCTGAAAATGAGCCGAAGGGAGAGTTCGTGCTTGTTGTGGAGGGAGCTTCCCCGGACAGCGGCGCTGAGATAAGCATTGAGCAGGCTCTTGCACAGGTACGCAGGCTCGTTGAATTGGGTGAACGCCCTGTGGATGCCTGCAAGGCTGTCGCAAAGGAGAGCGGCTTCCGCAAGAGCGAGCTGTACGCGGCATTCTGCGAAGAATGATCCTTCAACGGATCATCAGGGGGACGATGGTGCATCGCCTCCCTGTTTTTGTATTCCGCTCCGGACAGTTAAGGAGCGGGAAACTTACGGTTACATAATTTACTGTTTAAGGAAGCTTTCTCTTGTGCAGGAAAATGTTTGCTTCGAGAAAATATTGAAAAATACTTGCAATTTATTCAGCTTTGTGTTATAATTATTGGTGGTTTTTGTACAATGTGCATTCAACCAGCCTCCGGAATGCTTCCGGACGGTCAATTTCAGCTTCGCCGCCGGCTCTGCCTGCGGGGAGGGAGGATATCATGATTTGCGATTTACACTGCCATACAAAGCTTTCAGACGGCTCGCTTGGCATCGAGGACATCATAGATCAGGCAAGACGTACAAATATAGACTGGCTTTCCATCACAGACCACGACACTATGGCGTCGTTTTCACGCGCTGACGTTCTCGGCGAAAGAGCCGGGGTGAAGATACTCCACGGCGTTGAGCTCTCCGCATGGGACAAGGAGCGCAGCAGCAAGGTGCATATCCTCTGCTATGCACCCAGAAAACCTGACCGCCTCGAGGGACTTTGCCTGAAATGCTGCGAAATACGAAAGGAATGTTCAAAGGAAATGATCTCCAAAGTAATGGAGAAATTCCCGATCACTCTCGAAAGCATACTAAAGCATACCACTTCATCCAAGAGCATCTTCAAGCAGCACATCATGCGTGCGCTCATCAGCTACGGCTACGCTCTCGAATTCTACGGTGACCTCGACAGGGAGCTTTTTAACCCCAAGACCGGAAGCTGCTATGTCGAGCGTGAATATCCCGATGTAAACTTTGTCATAGACCTTATCCATACCGCAAAGGGCGTTGCTGTAATGGCACATCCGGCGCAGTACGACAATATTGAGCTTCTTGAGAAGCTTGCCAAAAGCGGCAAGATAGACGGCGTAGAGATCGGTCACTACTCTGCGGACGCAGCCTACCGCAGCGAGCTTACGGCTATCGCGGAGAAGTATGGCCTTATACAGACCGGCGGCTCCGACTTCCACGGACTTTACAACGCGGTGCCGACCCACCTCGGCAGCGAGACTACCACGAAGGAAAATCTCGACAGGATACTGAAGCTCTCGGCTAAGCTCTGAGCTATGCCGGGCTTTATCGAAAGGGAGGGAACGCGGCTCTTACCGGCAGTGCTTTCCCTGCTGATGCTGATATGGTTCATGCTGCCGCTTTTCCGCGGTATCGTGAACGCCGGAGGTATTTTCGGAGCGGCAGTCAGCGGAGGACTTGCGGCAGCGTTCATCTTCCGCAGCAGAACGGCTGCACTCATCAGCAGCCTCAGGAGCACCCGTGCCGGCAGGGCAGCTTTTGCAGTGCTGTGCATATTAGCGGTATTGTTTACGGTCTATGCTGCGGCAATAAGCGTATTCATGATACGCTCGGCGAGGAACAGACCTCCGTCCGGAGATACGACGCTTGTTGTCCTCGGATGCAGAGTGAAGAACGGCGAGCCGAGCAGGATGCTGAGAAAGAGGCTTGACAGGGCTTGCAGCTATCTTGAAGGACACAGCGGCACAAGGGTCGTAGTTTCCGGAGGAAAGGGCAGCGATGAGAAAATGAGCGAGGCTCAGTGCATGAAGGATTATCTTGTCCGCAGGGGCATAGCTCCCGAAAGGATATACATGGAGGACCGCTCATATGACACCAGCCAGAATCTCCGTTATTCAATGGAGCTCATCCGCCGGGAGGGGCTGTGCGAGGAAATAACCATAGTTACTGACGGTTATCATCAGCTCCGCGCATCAATGCTTGCAAAGAAGCAGGGAATACGCACCCACAGCCTTTCGGCATCGACCTCATGGTGGCTTCTGCCGTCCTACTGGGTGAGGGAATGGCTTGGTATAGCATATTATTCAGTGAAAGGGGATGTATGAATGTACTATAATCTCAGGGAAAAAAATGGGCAGTACCTTTGTACGGCGCGGCTGAGAGTTCTCGATCAGGAGACAGCGAGGCGCTTCAGGACGATACGTCAGGCGAAGCTTTTTCTCCAGCAGTCCGGGCTTGATATCAAGGACTTTGAAATAGAGGAGCATAAGGAGACGTAAAAAAGCCATAGGTCAACCTATGGCTTTCTTTGTTGGGATCACATTATTTTTTCAACAGCTTCATTGAGCCATTCGCCCTCAAAGAGCTCGATAGTACCCTGATCGCAGTGCTTGGCAAGATCGGTGCAGATCGGGAGCTTTGCAAGAACGGGGATGTCGTACTGAGCGGCGATCTCGTCGATGTGGCTTTCACCGTAGATATTGTGGCGTTTTCCGCAGTCAGGACATTCATAGTAGCTCATATTCTCGATTATTCCGAGGATCGGGATATTCATGAGCTTAGCCATTTTGACCGCCTTCTCAACGATCATGGAAACGAGCTCCTGCGGTGAAGTCACGATGACAATGCCGTTTACGGGGAGCGACTGGAACACAGTAAGCGGAACGTCGCCTGTTCCAGGGGGCATATCAACGACGAGGCAGTCTATATCCTTCCAGATAACGTCAGTCCAGAACTGCTTTACAACACCTGCGATAACAGGTCCGCGCCATACGACGGGATCGCTCTCGTTTTCGAGGAGAAGATTAACGGACATAACGTCGATACCCATTTTGCTTTTTACGGGGATGATGCCGAACTCGCAGGCGTCGGCTTTTTCGTGGACACCGAAAGCCTTCGGGACGGAGGGGCCTGTGATATCGGCATCAAGTATGCCGACTTTTTTACCGGCTCTCTGCATGGAAACGGCGAGCATAGAGGAAACGAGGGTCTTACCGACGCCGCCCTTGCCGCTTACAACACCGATGACCTTGCCGATGCTGCTCATCTGGTTAGGCTTTTCGAGCATACTCTGAGGCTCTGTTCTGCTTGCACAGTCGCTTCCGCAGGAAGAGCAGTCATGTGTACAATCACTCATTAGAAACACTCCTTAGAATAGAATACTATTATTATACCCCATTATTTCCGATTAGTCAAGCCCGGGCCAGAGAACAGCTTTTAGCCTGCAAATTTCTCTTAATCGGAAAAATGGCTTGATTTTGCAGCAGCTATGTGATATACTATTCTGAGTGACCTGAGAAAGAGATGATTTTTTGTACAGTAAAAAACAGATCTACCGCGAATTATTTGCGATAGTGACCCCTATCGCATTTCAGTTTCTCATGGCGTCCCTTGTTACGGCAAGCGATGCCTTCATGCTTGGTTTTCTCGACCAGGATTCGCTTTCTGCATCCTCGCTCGCGGGGCAGACAGCCTTTGTATACAGCCTGTTCTACGGTGCATTCGTGTTTGGCTGCAATGTACTTGCGGCGCAGTATTGGGGAAAAGGGGACAAGCGCTCCGTTGAGGAGGTGCTTGCGGTGACGATGCGCTACTCGCTGCTTGTCGGTACAGTGTTCACCCTTGCGGCAGCAGTTGTTCCTGAGCCGCTTATGAAGCTGTTCACTTCGGATGACAAGCTCATAGCAGCCGGAGCGGATTATCTGAGGACGGTATCGCTCTCATATGTTCTGACCGGCTTCACACAGGCATATTTCGGCATAATGAAGATATGCGGGAGGGCGAAGCTGAGTTCATTTATTGGCTCTGCGTCTGTTGTATTGAACATAATTCTGAACTACTGCCTGATATTCGGTGCGTGGATATTCCCGGAAATGGGGATAAGCGGCGCTGCTCTTGCGACAGTGATCTCAAAGGTGTTCGAGGCTGTGCTCGTCGCCCACGCTGTCATAAGGCGGAAGTGTCCGGTCCTTCACCCAAAACTTATGCTGCTGGGAAGCCGGGAGCTGCACCGTGACTACTGGAAATATACCTTTCCGATACTGATAAATCAGATCGGCTGGGGGTGCGGAGTGACGATGTACTCGGTTATCATGGGGCATCTCGGCAGTGATGCGACCGCTGCAAATTCGATAGCGAGCATTGTCCGCAGCATCATCGCAAGCTTCTGCTGGGGCATTGCCTCCGGAGTAGGGATAATCATCGGCGGTATGCTCGGCAGGAACGAGCTTGAAAAGGCGCGGAAAGCAGGCGGCAGCTTTGTGCGGTTCTCGGTGCTTGTGGGAGCGCTCTCCGGGCTGGTGATACTTGCGCTCACGCCGCTTGTGCTGGGCGTAATACATCTGAGCGGTCAGGCACAGCATTATCTTAAATACATGATGCTGCTGGCGTCGTATTATATAATTGGCAACTCGCTGAATTCCACGATAATTTCGGGGATATTTCCGGCAGGCGGCGACACGCGGTTCGGCATGGTGTGCGACGTGGTGACGCTGTGGTGCGTGGTCGTGCCGCTCGGACTTCTTGGAGCGTTCGTGCTGAAGCTGCCGGTCATAGCGGTAGCGGCGATACTCACGCTGGATGAATTTGTGAAGATACCGGCGGTCTACCGGCACTACATGAAATTCCGCTGGTTGAAAAACCTCACAAGGGATCAGCGCGAAAAAGATGTACAAAACGGTTGACATTTCATTGAAGATTTAGTATAATTATAATATGGGGCGGAATGTCCGGCAGGCCGGCAGTCCATTTAACAGCCCGGCTTGACATGAAATCAGAAGGAATTGAAATAAAATAATGAATGAATTATCACTCCGAAATGAACAAACGGAACTCAAAAACATCCGTGACCTCGCCCTCACCGAAATGACGGAGAGCGAATTTATCGCGGCAATGGACAAGAATCTTATGCCTGTTCAGCATTTCTTCATGTATTACAAATGTGCTATCATGGAGATAGAAACAAAGTTCAAGGTACTCAACGAGCAGTTCTCGCTGAATGGTGAAAGCAACCCGATAGAGTTTATACAATCAAGGATAAAGAGCTACGGCAGCCTTTACAAGAAGATAGTCTCAAAGGGTATCGACAGGAATTTTGAATCAATAGAGCAGCACATAAGTGATATTGCCGGAGTGCGCGTGGTCTGCTCCTTTATACAGGATATCTACCACCTCGCGGACTGCTTTCTCGCCCAGGACGATATCCGGCTCATCGCCAAAAAGGACTATATCCGCAGCCCGAAGCCCAACGGCTACCGCAGCCTCCACCTTATCGTTGAGGTGCCTATCTTCCTTGAGCATGAAAAAAGACCTATCAAGGTCGAGGTGCAGTTAAGAACTATCGCTATGGACTTCTGGGCAAGCCTCGAGCATAAGCTCAGATACAAGAAGGACCTTTCCGCCGCCCAGCTCAGATTTCTCTCCGGCGAAATGAAGGTCTGTGCCGACCAGAGCGCCGACTGGGACCGCCGTATGCAGAATATCCGCAACGTAATCAGATGACCCTGCTTCTCTGAGTGTTATCTTGCAGTTTGTACGTCACTCATGAGGGCGGAATAAAAAAAACACAATGCCCCGGAGCGCTTTGCTCGGGGGCATTGTGCTTATTTATGTTTCTAAGATAAACAGGAATTTGCCTTTATCCTGACTTTCTCAAATACAGTTTGAATATCTTCCTTTGCACCTTCAAATCTGGTCCAAGCATCTATTCCATCATCCTTTTTTCGCGGAATAATATGGATATGGAAATGAGGTACCGACTGTCATGCACTGAAACATAGTTGAAAACATCTTCGCGCATCATCTGAAAGCTGCCATAGACTGCTCGATCTTTGCCATTTTCTCCTGAGCCTTTGCAAGCTTTGCCTTTTCAGCCTCGATGAGCTGAGCGGGGGCCTTTGATACAAAGCCCTGATTATTGAGTTTTCCGCTGAGGAAGTCAATGTCCTTCTGTACCTTTGCCTTTTCCTTTTCAAGGCGAGCTAATTCCTTTTCCTTGTCAACAAGCTCATCCATAGGGATGAAGATACGCGCGGAATCTGTAACAGCATTAGCGCAGTTTTCGTGTGCAAGGCTTTCGCCCGTTTCAACAGATGAAGCGGAAGCAAGCTTCTCGAAGAATACAGCGCAGCTGTTGAAAAGCTCTGCATCAGCAGTTTCAATAAGGAGCTTTGCCTTTACCGACGGCGGTACGTTCATCTCTGTGCGGACGTTTCTCACCGCCTTGATAGCGGAGATTATCTTCTCGAAATCGCGTTCCTCTGCGGAGTAGTCAACAGAGCTGTCGTAAGTCGGATAAGTTTCGAGGATTATCATGGACTTCTCGTTGTTGAGTACCTGCCATATCTCCTCAGTGATGAACGGCATAAAGGGGTGAAGGAGCTTCAGCATACCCTGCATTGCCCATACGAGGACAGCCTGAGCCTTTGCCTTTGTTTCGCCGCCTGCCTGTATTCTCGGCTTTGTGAGCTCAATGTACCAGTCGCAGTAAACATCCCAGATGAAGTCATATATCTTCTGTGAAGCAACACCGAGCTCATACTTGTCAAGGTTTTCGTTTACTTCCTTTGCAAGCTGATTGAACTTGTTAATGAGCCACTTGTCCTCTGATTCAAGCTCAGCAGGAAGTCCCTTGAACTCGAAGTCCTCGGGGAGGTTCATCATAATGAAACGTGAAGCGTTCCAGAGCTTATTTGCAAAGTTACGGGCAGCCTTTACCTTGTCGTCGATATAGCGCATATCGTTTCCGGGAGAGTTGCCGGTCGCGAGCATAAATCTGAGTGCATCAGCGCCGTATTCGTTGATAACCTCGAGCGGGTCGATACCGTTTCCGAGCGACTTTGACATCTTGCGACCCTGTGCATCGCGGACAAGTCCGTGGATAAGAACTGTGTCGAAGGGGACCTTGCCCATATTCTCCAGACCGCTGAACATCATACGGATAACCCAGAAGAAGATGATGTCATAGCCTGTAACGAGGGTATTT
>CAMOXW010000012.1 GCA_946629405.1 uncultured Ruminococcus sp. | reverse complement strand
CGGAACAGGCGGCGGTATTGCTCAGAATGAGGCTGAACTCCGCGATATTGCCACAAACGGACTTCGCCTTTCACCTATTACACAGATACTCGTTGAAAAGTGCATAAGCGGCTGGAAGGAGATCGAGTTTGAGGTCATCCGTGACGCTAAGGGCAATGTTATCACCGTTTGCTCGATGGAAAACTTTGATCCTGTCGGTGTACATACCGGTGACAGTATCGTTATCGCTCCGGCAGTCACCCTCAGCGACAGGGAGTATCAGATGCTCCGTACCGCTGCTATAAACATCATCAAGGAACTCAAGGTCGAGGGAGGCTGCAACTGTCAGTTTGCGCTTCATCCGACAAGCTTCAAATACGCTGTTATCGAGGTAAATCCCCGTGTATCACGTTCATCTGCGCTTGCTTCAAAGGCAACCGGCTATCCTATCGCAAAGACTGCCGCTAAAATTGCTATCGGCTATACCCTTGATGAGATCATAAATCAGGTAACAGGCAAGACCTATGCCTGCTTTGAGCCTGCACTTGACTATGTTGTAATAAAGTTCCCGAAGTGGGCATTCGATAAATTTGTTTACGCTAAGCGTACACTCGGCACACAGATGAAGGCTACCGGTGAGGTAATGGCTATCGGTACAAGCTTCGAGCAGGCTATGATGAAGGCTGTCCGTTCCATAGAACTCGGACTTGACACAATGAACCTCAAAAAATTTGAAAAGCTCACAACTGATGAGATACGCGAGAAGCTTCACGTTATTGACGACGAGCGTTCATTCTGCGTATTTGAGGCGCTCAAGCGCGGTATCACCCCTGAGGAGATCCACGAGATCACAATGATCGACAACTGGTTCCTTTATAAGCTGCTGAACCTTGTTGAGCTTGAAAAATGGCTTGCTGACGGCACTGAGCTGACTGAGGAAAAGTACGATATAGCAAAGCAGTACGGTTATCTTGACAGCACGATAGAGCGTATTTCCGGACAGAAGTGCCCTAAGCACAAGAGCGCTGTCTATAAAATGGTTGATACCTGTGCGGGCGAGTTCAAGGCTGAAACACCTTATTTCTATTCAACATTCGATGAGGAGAATGAGGCAAAGCAGTTCATTGAGCGTACTGACAAGGGCAAAAAGAAGGTCATCGTATTCGGCAGCGGACCTATCCGTATCGGTCAGGGCATCGAGTTCGACTACTGTTCTGTACACTGTGTATGGACACTGAAGGAACTCGGATATGAGGCTGTTATCTGCAATAACAACCCCGAAACTGTTTCCACTGACTTCGATACCGGCGACAGACTTTATTTCGACCCGCTCACAAAGGAGGACGTTCAGTCCATTATCGAAACCGAACAGCCATACGGTGTTGTAGTTCAGTTCGGCGGACAGACTGCTATCAAGCTTACACGCTACCTTTCAGATATGGGCGTAAGGATACTCGGTACATCAGCTGATATGATAGATGCAGCTGAGGACAGAGAGCGCTTCGATGAAGTACTTGAAAAGTGTGGGATACCGCGTCCTGCCGGTCACACGGTAATGAGCACTGAGGAGGCTCTCAAAGCTGCTCAGGACCTCGGATATCCTGTACTTCTTCGTCCGTCATACGTTCTCGGCGGACAGAATATGATAATCGCTCACTCAGACGCTGATGTTGTTGAGTATATGGGTATCATTATGAGCCACAACATCGATAATCCTGTGCTTATCGACAAGTATATGATGGGTACAGAGGTCGAGGTCGATGCTATCTGTGACGGTGAGGACTTCCTTATCCCCGGAATTATGGAGCATATCGAACGTGCCGGCGTTCATTCGGGCGACTCTATCTCTATCTATCCTGCACAGCATCTTTCCGAGCGTATCAAGCGAATTATCGTTGAATACACAAGGCTTCTCGCAAAGGAGCTCAATGTTATCGGTCTTGTCAATATCCAGTATGTTGTATATAATCACGAAGTATTCGTTATTGAGGTAAATCCGCGTTCATCGCGTACAGTGCCGTATATCAGCAAGGTCACAGGTATTCCTATGGTCGACATCGCTACCAAGATAATGTTTGGCGCTAAACTGAAAGACATGGGCTATGAGAGCGGACTTTATCCGGCAGGTGATTATGTTGCTGTAAAGGTGCCGGTATTCAGCTTTGAGAAGCTCACAGACGTTGACACTATGCTCGGACCTGAGATGAAATCAACAGGTGAGTGTCTCGGTATCGGCAGAAACCTTGAGGATGCACTTCTCAAGGGACTTATTGCAGCGGGCTTTGATCTGAAGCGTGAGGGGGGAGTGCTGCTGTCTGTACGCGATTCTGACAAGCGTGAGCTGCTGCCTATTGCCGATAAATTTGAGCAGATGGGATTTGAACTCTATGCAACATCCGGAACACAGAGCGTTCTCCACAGGAATATGATCGCGGCAAACCTTGTCCGTAAAATATCCGACGGTGAGCCGAACGTGGAGACACTTCTTGACAGCGGAAAGATACACTACGTTATCTCGACTTCAGCAAAGGGAAGGCTTCCGGAGCGTGACAGCGTAAAAATGAGAAGAAAATCTATTGAGCGTTCGATATGCAGCCTTACAGCGATAGATACGGCGAAATCACTTGTGAAAGTGCTTGAATCAGGACGTACTATCAATGATGTTGAGCTTGTAGATATTACTAAAATTTAAATAATTTGGCGGCTGTATAAAATCAGCCGCTTTTTTTGTTGAAGGTTGACAAATATTTGTTCTGCAAAAACAAAAAATGGCGTTTTTGTTGACTAATAAAGCGATTTGTAGTATAATAAACTTAGCATTTTTAAAAACCGGAGGGAAGAACTAATGGCGTATGTATTTGCAAAGTGCTACAAATGTAAGAAAAAGGTAAAGGTAAACGATACAGAGGATGCATGGGTGTGCAAATTCTGCCGCAAGCCTTTTATTGTTGAGAAAGCTATTGCGCTTTTTAATGAGGGCAAGTCTGACGACGCCGGCTCTGTCAAGAAGGTAGAGATAAAGAAGGCGAGCATCAAGATCAAGCCTGAGGAAGTGAAGGAAGCTCCTAAGCCTGAGGAAGTGAAGGAAGCTCCCAAGGCTGAGGAAGTCAAGGCAGCTCCTAAGCCTGAGGAAGTCAAGGCAGCTCCCAAGCCTGAGGAAGTGAAGGAAACTCCTAAGCCTGAGGAGGTCAAGGCAGCTCTCAAGCCTGAGGAGGTCAAGGCAGCTCCCAAGCCTGAGGAAGTGAAGGAAGCTCCCAAGCCTGAGGAAGTCAAGGCAGCTCCCAAGCCTGAGGAAGTGAAGGAAGCTCCCAAGGCTGAGGAAGTGAAGGAAGCTCCCAAGCCTGAGGAAGTAAAGGCAGCTCCCAAGGCTGAGGAAGTCAAGGAAGCTCCCAAGCCTGAGGAAGTCAAGGCAGCTCCTAAGCCTGAGGAGGTCAAGGCAGCTCCAGCACCTGCAAAACCGCCGATAAGCTCCAGCTTCGTTATGAAGTATGACGTTCTTGAAAAGTACAACGGCAAGGCGGAGCATATCGAGCTTCCGCAGAATGTCCGCGAGATCGCTGACCACGCATTCGAGGACTGCTCAACTGTAAAGTCTATTGTTCTGCCCGTAGGTCTGACCATTATCGGCGAGTACGCATTCAGGAACTGTACTGCACTTGAGGAGATAAGAATCCCTGTAAGCCTTATAAAGATCGGTGAATGGGCATTCAGAGGCTGTGTGAAGCTCAAAAGCATATTCATCCCGAACTCTGTAACTGTGATCGCAGAGAGTACATTCGCAGAGTGCGAGAGCCTTGAGAGCGTTCAGATGCCGAACCGTATAACCGATATAAGAGCCTTTGCTTTCTCCGGCTGTAAGAGCCTCAGGGAGATATGGCTTCCAAATACCCTTAAAGTTCTCGGCAAATATGCCTTTGCCGGGTGCGAGAATATCGAGACTATCGAAATACCGGACGGCGTAACTGCTATTGAGAGCAATGCCTTCTCCGGCTGTACGAGCCTTGCAAATCTCACGATAGCCAAGACCGTGAAGACGATAGAGGAATTTGCCTTCAAGGATTGTGTATCGCTCCGCACGGTTTCGATACCCTACAGCGTTACTAAGGTGGACGGCTTCCGCGGATGTGTAAATCTCAAGGCTATAAATATTCCGGAGGGAACTCAGACTATCGGCGATTTCACCGGCTGTGCAAGTCTTGAATCGCTTAAAATACCGAGCTCTGTAAAGAAGATAACAACTCCGTTCAATGACTGTCCGAATCTTCTGAATATCACATGGACCTATCTCATGGACAATCTTAAAATGTTCCCGGCATATCAGGCTTCAATGAGCGAGAAATGGAAATCGGAAAACAAGTGCTCCTTCTGCGGAGGAGATTTCAAGCTCATCGGAAAGACCTGCAAGCTGTGCGGAAAGAAAAAGGATTATTGATATGAGTATACATAAGACTGCTGTTTTGCTGGCAGCTGTGCTCGTACTTACGGCTGGCTGCGGAAAAAAGAACAGCGGCTCCGGAGCGGAAGAAGCTTCTGTTTCAATCAGTGAGGCGAGCACCTCAGAGACAGTGAGCACATCTGTCACGACGGAAACCTACGTTTCGACACAAAAGACAACGACTGCGACTACCTCAGCAGCGACCGCAAGCACTACCTCCGTGACGACTACTTCGGCGGATGAGAACACAACGGAGGCTGTTGAGCAGACTACTGAGGCCCCCGCAAAGAGGGAAAGACCTGCCTGTGCTGATCTTGCTGAGGCTTTCTATCAGGCTTACCTTGACCACGATGCCGAAAAGGTCTATGCAATGTTTGAGCCGGGTGAAATGAAGGCTTACAGCGAGCTTATCAAGGATGAGCTTGAAGGAAGGGACCCCGCGAAGGTGTTCCGGAAAGAATCCGTGATAAGCGCTCTGAATGCTTCAATGGACAATATCGGGGAGATAATGGAGCACTATTCAGACGGCGAGGACGATGTATGGACGTTCAGTATTCCCGATGATGAGCTCTCTGAGATATCCGGGGAGGAGCTTGAAGCTTTCAACAAGGACCTCGGAACATCCTTCACAAGGGCTTGCATATGTCAGTATATGTTCTACAATGATGAGACAAACGGCGAGACCTTCACCGGAAACAGTGCAGCGTTCGTTGAGCTTGACGGAAAATGGTATCTTTCCTATTCAACTGCAATGGGAATGGATCTGGTTTATTTTATTGAATTTGATTGACAACAAGGACTGCTGTATGCAGTCCTTTTGGCGGTATGAGAGAGCTCGTGCCGGGTAAGGAGAAAATATGAAAAAAGGACTTGTACTTGAAGGCGGCGCTATGCGCGGTCTGTTTACAGCCGGAGTTATGGATGTACTCATGGAAAACGGTGTCCAGTTCGACGGTATAGTCGGAGTATCGGCAGGAGCGTGCTTTGGCTGCAATTATAAATCCAATCAGCCGGGGCGTGCGATTCGTTATAATACCCGGTTTGCAAGAGATAAGCGCTATTGCAGCGTTCGCTCATATCTTAAAACCGGCGATCTGTACAACGCGGAGTTCTGCTATCACACCATCCCTGATGAGCTCGATATTTTTGACCGCGAGACCTATGAAAGCTCGCCTGTTGAGTTTTATATGGTTTGCACTGATATTGAGACCGGGAAGGCTGTTTACCGCAAGTGCAGCAAGGCAGATGACAGCTTCCTTGAATGGATGAGAGCTTCGGCTTCGATGCCGCTTGCCTCACGGGTTGTCGAGATAGAAGGAAGGAAGCTCCTTGACGGTGGGATATCTGATTCCATCCCACTGAGATTCATGGAAAAAACGGGCTTTGAGCGGAATCTTGTAGTTCTTACACAGCCGCGGGATTACCGCAAAAAACAGACCCGCAGCCTGAAACTGCTGAAAGTCACGATGAGCAAGTATCCTAACCTTATCAGGGCAATCGCTGACCGCCACAATATGTACAACGCAGAGCTGAGGTATGTCCGTGCTGCTGAGGAGGAAGGCAGGGCAATCGTTATTGCACCTGCGGAGAAGCTTCCTATAAATCATGTCGAACATGATCCTGAGGTCCTGCGGGAGGTCTACCGTCTTGGCAGAGCGGCTTGTACGGAGCGCCTTGATGATATAATCAGATTTCTGGGATAGAAAAGGGGACGCAATTGCGTCCCTTTACTCTTTTTATAGCCTGATATGCTTTTTCAGCCTGTATGACAGCACAACTGCAAGTACAAGTTTCATAAGATCAGGAATAACGAATGGGATAACGCACCACTTGAGCGCCTGACGGACGGTTACAGCTTTTGTGCTGACATGAATGAACCAGACCGTGCCGATAGTGTAGCAAAGGAAAAGTCCGATGACCATTGTGATGACGGTCAGGACGATATGCTCGCCAAAGAGCTTGTTCACCAGCAGGCAAAGCAGCGGCGTGAGCAGGAATCCGAGCAGGTAGCCGCCTGTGCTTCCGACGAGCACTCCGAGACCTCCCTTGAAACCAGCGAATACCGGAACTCCGACCGCTCCGAGCAGCATATAGGTAAGTATCGAAAAGAAGCCGTTTTTCGGACCCAGCAGCAGCACGGCAGTGAATACAGCAAAGGTCTGAAGCGTAAACGGAACGCTTGCTGGGATCGAGATCCATGAGCAGATGACCATAACAGCGGTCATCATGGCGATCAGGACCATTTCTCTGACAGTAAATGCAGTTCTTTTTCTGACAGCAGTATTTGACATATTATCACCTCGCATATTATTATAGCATAACGGTCAGATAATGTCAACCTTTTGAGCAAAAAAAGTTGACGTAAGTTTCATCAGTTCATCACATAAATATTCTGACGGGGATTGAAAAACATATGCTTTTGTGTTATAATAATTATTATTGATATACTTTTGCCGGAATTATCCGGCAGATCGTGAGGAAACAAAATGGGAAAAACTCAGCAATTCAATGTCAAGCCTGAGCTCTCAGCACCACAAAGGATCAAAGCAGATCCGCAGAAGGGACTGACCTCTGCTCAGGTCGCTGAAAGGAAGGCTCAGGGACTTGACAACAAGCCTGTAGAATCTCCTTCCAAGACTACAAAGGAGATAATTGCGGACAATACGCTTACCTATTTCAACTTTCTGTTCGTAGTGCTCGGCGGACTGCTCATCGCTGTAGGCTGCTGGCGCGATCTTTCATTTATACCGATCATTATGGCGAACTCGCTCATCGGTATCATCCAGGAGACCCGTTCAAAGGCAGTTCTTGACAAGCTGACTGTACTCAATGCGCCGGTAACGACGGTCGTCCGGGACGGGAAGGAGGTAACGGTACCGTCAAGGGAACTTGTACTTGACGATATAGCGATATTCGGCGCAGGAAATCAGATAAGCGCTGATGCGGTTGTCCTGAACGGAAACGCCTCTGTCAATGAATCGCTGCTGACCGGTGAGGCGGATGAAATTGTCAAGAAACCCGGCGATAAGCTCATGTCGGGAAGTTATATAGTCTCAGGCTCATGCCATGCAAGACTTGAAAAGGTCGGCAAGGACTCCTATATCTCAAAGCTCACATTGCAGGCGAAGCGCAGCAAGAAGGGCGAGCAGTCTGAAATGATACGTTCACTCAACAGAATTGTTAAATTCGCCGGAATAATCATAATCCCGATCGGTGCAGTGATGTTCTGGCAGCAGTACATCCACAGCGGCGAGACCTTCAAGGACAGCATCCGCGCAATGGTAGCCGCGGTCATCGGTATGATACCTGAGGGCCTTTTCCTCATCGCAAGTGCAACTATGGCGGTAAGTGCGATGAGACTTGCTTATCAGAAAGTACTTATCCACGATATGAAATGTATCGAAACACTTGCGCGTGTTGATGTACTGTGCGTTGACAAAACAGGTACGATAACCGAGAACACAATGGAGGTAAACTCCGTAATACCGGCAAACGAAAACATTTCAGAGGACGATGTCAAGGGGCTTCTAAGTGACTTTGCGGCAGCACAGTCGGCGGATAACGAGACCATGAGGGCAATCAAGAATTACTTCAAGCGGCCTGCCGGACAGCCGGTCATATCGCATACCGGCTTCTCGTCGGAGTTCAAGTACAGCAGTGTCGTCTTTGAGGAAGGCGCGTATGTCCTCGGTGCTCCGGAATTTGTTCTCAAGGATGACTTCGACCGCTACAGAATGGTTATTGAAAACCACAGCCGAAAGGGTTACCGTGTGATAGCTTTCGGAAAGTACAACGGCCGTCCTGACGGAAAAGCCCTGACAGAGCCGGTAACAGCGGTATGCTTTGTGATACTCTCAAACCCGATACGAAAGGATGCGCCTGATACGTTCAGGTATTTTGCCGATCAGGGAGTTGCTATAAAGGTAATTTCAGGCGACAACCCTGTAACTGTTTCAGAGGTCGCAAAGCAGGCAGGTATAAAGCATGCTGCCGATTATGTTGACGCCTCCACACTTACCACAGACGATTCCATAAATGACGCTATCATGCGCTACACTGTATTCGGCAGGGTTACTCCTGACCAGAAGCGGAAGTTCGTCAAGGCGCTGAAGAAGAACGGTAAGACAGTGGCAATGACCGGTGACGGCGTAAACGATGTACTTGCACTGAAGGATGCAGACTGCTCCGTAGCTATGGCGTCGGGAAGCGAAGCGGCTGCACAGGCTGCACAGCTTGTACTTCTTGAATCCGACTTCTCAAAGATGCCGGAGGTAGTGCTCGAGGGCAGAAAGGTCGTAAACAACCTTGAGCGCTCAGGAAGCCTTTTCCTTGTAAAGAATATTTTCTCGCTCATACTCTCTGTACTTACTATCTGCTTCGGCATTGCCTATCCGCTGAAGCCTTCGCAGATAACGCTCATAAGCCTGTTCACCATTGGCATACCCGGACTTGTGCTTTCTCAGATGCCTAACAAGGAGCTGATCAAGGGCAAGTTCATGACGAACGTTCTGCTCAGGGCACTGCCGGCAGGTATAACTGATACCATAATCATAGCAGCGATGCTCTATTTTGGACGTGTATTCGGCGTAAGCAGCACTGATATCGCAACGGCATCAACTATACTCCTGAGTATTGTAGGACTGATGATAGTTTACGAGATAAGCAAGCCGCTCGACGTACACAAGATGTGGCTGTTTATAATATGTGCTGTTGGGTTGGTATTCAGCATGGTATTCATCAGTGATTTCTTCGATATATCGGCAATGTCTGCTCGCTGCGTACTTCTTTGCATAGACTTTGCTATCGTTGCAGAGCCCTGCATGAGATATCTGACGCTTGGGATCAGCAAGTCGCGTGAGCTTTTCACGAAGGTTGAGACCATGAAGACCGAACGCGAGAAGGGACTGCTCAAATAATAATTCCGGGAGCAGTAAAATGCTCCCGGTTTTTTGCAAAAAAATACGCCTCCATACGGAGGCGTTTGTTCTACTTATTTCTTTCTGAATAAAGAGAAGCCTTTCTTCTCATAGGGCTCAGAGGCTACGGATAAAACCTTGTAGCCGGTTTTTTCAACTGCTTCACGAAGTTTAGTTTCGTCAGGAACTGTCTCTGTAATGAGCTCAGTCTCGCCCTTGCTGTGCGATGAGGAGACCTTTGTAACATTTACAGCGTTGCGGATAGCATCATTGACATGAGCTTCGCACATACCGCACATCATTCCGTCTATCTTCATAATTGTCTTAGTCATTTTTATTTTTTTCTCCTTTCTTGCAGCTGTTTTTTCTCGAACTGCCCCTGAAAGCGGATCTGCCGATCTTTCCGTTTGTAGCGGCAACGGCAATCACAGCCGAAACTGCGAGCCAGAAATCGGTAGAATAGACAACACCGTCCATTGAAATAAATTCCCTTCTTCCGGAAATGCAAATATGTCATGACCTGACATATAGATTTTAAACCTTTTTAAAGGTAAAGTCAAGGAAGGAAAGGTGAATTTTTTGAAAAAAGCCGTAAAATCGTCGCTTTAGTCACAATGTGGCTGAAAGGAGCATATTATTTGTGCAATCTACGCATAATCATGTTGCGGAAGGCTTACCCGGGATGCAAAAATATACTCAAATAATCAAGACAAAGACTGAAAAACATGATATTATAATTATAGAAGATAATTCCGGACATTATCTGCAAAGGAGCTGATACCATGAAGAATTTCTATATTTTTTCCGATGCGCTTGAGTTCATAGAAGCTAATCTCTGCGAGGATATCACTCAGCAGGATATCGCGGATGCAAGCTGCTGCTCACTCTCAGCATTGCAGAAGGTATGGCGCTACTGTGCGCATACAAGTATAAAGTATTATATCTCGAAAAGACGTCTTGCGAAGTGCGCTAAGGAGATACTCCACAGTGATCTGACTATCACAGAGATAGCATTCAGGTACCAGTACAACTCCCCGGAGGTCTTTACCCGCGCATTCAGACGGATGTGGGGGATAGCACCTTCGGAATTCAGAAGAAGATTCAAAAATGCCGATCTCTATCCGCGCTTCATAGCGGACGAGGAGAATACAGGAGGTAATGATATGAAACGAAAGGTAGATCTGACGGAATTATACGATTTTCTGAGGTCAAAGGCAGGTACTTATGTGCTTTGCTTCGATGTTTCGGAGCTTATGCCGGTCAATGAAAAATTTGGTTCAAGGGCAGGTGATGCTGTGATACTGGAGGCTTACCGCCGTATTGACGAGGCAGCAGGCGATGATATGCCGGTATTCCGTATAGGCGGGGACGAGTTTGCTATGATAACAGGTCTGAGCAGTGCCGAGGAGGCTGAGGCTGTCGCAAGGAGGGTAATAAGTCAGAACGGCAATACAATTACAGCTGAGGGAGTGACTATACCCGTAGCGGTACGCACAGGAGCTCTGGTATACCAGCCGAGACCTTTCCGGTACAGCGAACTTTTCAACAAGCTCCAGAACGCAATCGACAATGCGGTCGATACAGAAAACGTGACATTCATCGAATAAAGAAAAAGCTCCGGGTAAAACCGGAGCTTTCTGTTGATTTGCTGAGTAAATTGTGGTATAATTACTTAGAGATGAGCTCGAGAGTATCTCTTGCGATAAGGAGCTCCTCGTTAGTGGGAACGATCCATACCTCAACCTTTGAATCGGGAGTGGAGATCTTCATGAGCTTGCCTCTTGTGGACTTGTTAAGATCCTTGTCGATCTTGATGCCGAAGTAGTCCATATCTGTGCAGGCACCCTCGCGGACTTCCCAAGAATTCTCGCCGATACCGCCTGTAAAGAGAACAGCGTCGAGACCGTTCATAGCAGCAGCGTAGGAACCAATGTACTTTCTGATCTCGTAAACGAGCATATCAGAAACGAGCTGAGCTCTCTTGTTGCCATCGTTTGCAGCGGACTGAACGTCGCGGTTGTCAGAGCCGACGCCGGAAACTCCGAGGAAGCCTGACTTCTTGTTCATGTATTCGCTCATTTCAGAAGGAGTGAAGTGGTGCTTGTCAGCAACGAATGTAACGGCAGAGGGATCAACTGAACCTGTGCGGGTACCCATAACTACACCGTCAAGGGGAGTAAAGCCCATTGATGTATCAACAGACTTGCCGGCATCAACAGCAGTGATGGATGAACCGTTTCCGAGGTGGCAGGACACGATCTTGAGGTCCTTGACATCCTTGCCCATAGCGTCAGCGAGAGCTCTGGAAACGAATCTGTGTGATGTGCCGTGGAAGCCGTACTTTCTGACATGATAGTTCTCATAGTCGTCATAAGGAAGACCGAACATGAAAGCCTTCGGGGGCATTGTCTGGTGGAAGGCAGTATCAAATACGACTACCTGGGGAACATTTGCAGGGATAACGCTCTTGCAGGCTCTCAGAGCGAGGGCATGAGCGTGGTTGTGTACGGGAGCAAGCTCGCGGAGCTCGTCGATCTTATCGATGACCTCATCTGTAACGAGAACGGACTTGTCGAAAACGTCAGCACCCTGTACTATACGGTGACCTACAGCGGAGATCTCGTCCATGCTGTCGATGACCTTTGCGTCGCCGGTAGTAAGAGCCTCAACGAGCTTCATGAAAGCCTCTGTGTGGGTGGGGAAGGAGCAGTCCTGATCGAGAGTTCTTCCATCGCTTGTCTTGTGAGCGATGTGACCGTCGATACCGATACGGTCGCAGTTGCCCTTTGCGATAACGCTCTCATCGTCCATATTGATGAGCTGGTACTTGAGGGATGAGCTTCCTGCATTAACAACTAAGATTATCATATATCTAATTCCTTTCAAATATATTTTGCATTTACTATTATATACCATTTTCGGGAAATTGCAAGTCCTTTTCGCAAATTTGTCTCAATACATCCTAAAAAAATGCGCAAAACAGGCAGATTATTACCGGATTTGACAAATTAGATGTGCAATAAATGAATTTTTATAAAAAACCATTGAATTTTATGAAAAGAGGTAGTAAAATGAAAATCAGCGGTATCATCTGTGAATACAATCCGTTCCATAACGGACATCTTTACCACATAGAACAGACAAGGAAAAACGGCGCTACGCATATAGTTGCGGTAATGAGCGGCAATTTTGTGCAGCGCGGCGACACGGCTGTTATGGATAAGCTGGAGAGGGCGAGACTTGCAGTGCGTTCGGGAGCAGATCTTGTGATAGAACTGCCGGTGCAGTACTGCCTTTCGTCCGCCGAGAATTTTGCCAGCGGTGCAGTATATCTGCTGGATTCACTCGGAGTAGTGGAGGAGCTGTCGTTCGGCAGCGAATGCGGAGATGCTGATAAGCTGACAAAGGCAATGGATACAGTCGAGATAACAGCAATGACACATGCAGATGAGATACGCAGCATTATGGAGAAGGGCTATACTTATCCGAGGGCTCTGAGCTCTGTGATAAACGGCATTGATCCCGAGGCGGCTGAGATAATCTCGGAGCCTAATAATCTTCTGGCTATTGAATACATGCGCGCACTGAAGAAGCTCACATCCGGCATGGCGCCGTTCACTGTGAAAAGGGTGAGCACAGCCCATGACAGCGGCACAGCAGAAGGCGGGTATGCAAGTGCATCGTTTATACGCGAGAAGCT
>CAMOXW010000011.1 GCA_946629405.1 uncultured Ruminococcus sp. | reverse complement strand
GGGCGCTTTTTACGAGCTCACTCTCCTGTTCTTCGATGACACCTTGTTCTTCGATTTCGTCAATCATGTATTTCAGTTCATCCTCGGTAACGCTCGGAGTATCGTCGCCCTTGTCAAGAGCAGACGAGAGCTTATTGAGCATGAAAACGAGAGGCTTGAAGAGCGATACAAGGAACGACAGCGGCACAGCAAATGCGAGTGCGATTTTTTCTGCATTTTTCTTGGCGTAGGATTTGGGCAGGACCTCGCAGAAAACGAGCACAAGGATGGTTATCACGATAGTGGATATCACCGCGCCGTTGCTGCCGAAAATGCTGATAAAGAGAAGCGTGCTTACAGATGAAGCGGTAATGTTGACGATGTTGTTGCCTATAAGTACAGCGGTGAGGACTTCATCGAACCGGTTTGCAAGCCTGAGAGCCTTAGCCGCTTTTTTGCTGCCCTGAGCCTCATAATTTCTGAGTCTGAGCTTATTGACGCTGGAGTAAGCGGTCTCAGTGCCTGAAAACATGGCAGAGAAGAGCATCATAGCGGCGATGACAGCGATTTTCCATATGTCTGAGTTGTCCATAAAAAGCCTTTCCTTTGGCGGAGCGCGGCGGTTCAGTGCATGAGCTCCGGAAAATACGGTATAATATTAAATTATACCATATTTTGCGGGAAAATGCAATACTTTTCTTGAACTTTGCATGGCAGAAGGCGGTTATATGTGCTTAGGAGGCAGTTCCGGGGGCGAAAGGTCAAAGAGCAGCAGAAAAAGTCAGCCGCTGATAAGCTTGCCGGTGTCCGTGATAAGATAAGTTCTGCTGACACCGCCGGTGGGAAGAAGCTCCGCGACCTCCGCTTTCCCCTCATAGAGCAGTTCCTCCAGTACGTTCATCAATCCGCAATCCGGGAGCTTTCCCTGCTTCACAGCCTCCCTGACCGAACCGTGCAGGCGTTCGGCGGCGCCGTCCGGAAGAAGCTCATTACCGTTTCCGCTGTGTGCGATGATGCAGTCGGGGGAGACCTTCCAGGTATTCAGCGCATACTCGAGCGTATCGGTGCAATCGCTGCCGCTGACCGAGATGAGCTCCGTATAACCCGTGAATATCGGTTTGCCGGTGTATATTTCAGCAAGCTCAAGAGCGCTCCTGATATCGCTTCCCTCGGCAGTCACGGGAGACTGTTCGCCGAAATACGCGAGGGTCAGGCGGACGTTTTCGCCGCGGCTTATATGTGCAGCCCGGAGGTAATTCTTATCATGGACAAGTCCGGATGAAGCGCAGCCTGACATAGCTGCAAGCGCGATCGCAGCGACAGTTATCCTTCCGATCATATCCACCTCACAGAATACGCCGCAGCCGAGGTATTTCGCTGTTTCCGAGTGCAGCAAGCAGTTCACTGAGCTCTGATAGCTCGGCGCCGGTGCCGTCAGTATGATCGGCGGTCAGGCGGGTGATCTTTGCGGTCAGCCGGTCGATCTCGGCGAGCCTGCCGTTTTTGATTATCATGGAAGCGCGTTTCCGGAAGCTTTTCCAGTCGTGCTCGAGTTCAGCAGCTTTGGCGGCAGCCTTCGTGGTATTGCCGGCGTACCAGCATTCGCTGACCGCGCGTACCTGAGCTTCAAGCTCATCGCAGCGCTTGTCCGTCCACACTGACGAGAAGATGCCTGTTCCGACTAGTGCGAGCATAATAGCTACGCTTATCATTGCTCTTGTCATTTGCAGTTTCTCCTTATTTCTTGTAGTTTGCCGCCGTTTTTGAGAGCGACGAGGAAGCTTCCGCTGCTGTTGCCGGTCATTATGAAAACGTCTTCCAGTTTTATGTTCCTGCACCGGAGCAGCTCATTCACCTTATTTTCGTCAAGTCCAAGTTTTTCTGCTGAGGCGAGGATAAGCCTGCCTTCCTCAGCGATGACCTGCGGCGGGTCGGAGTCCTGCGGGGTTATCCCGAGGTCCTTGCGCTGCGGGGTATCGGCAGAAGGCTTCTTCATTACCGAGATGCTGCCGGTCGTTTCGACTATTGCGAACTGCACATCACTTAGGTCGAAGATATCCTGTCCGCGCAGGGCAGTCATGAGGTCGTCAGCCGAGAAGCGGAGCTCTTTCAGCACCTTAGTATCGAGCTTTCCGCCGCTTATGACAATTTTAGGACTGCCGGATATAAGCTTTCTCAGTCGCGGACATTTCAGGCTGACCCACGAGACAATGACCTCGAAGCTCACGAGTGTGAGTATCGGAGTTATCCCGACGATCAGGGGGATATCCGTGTCCTCGACTGGCAGGGTAGCGATGTTCGACACAAGAATCGTTATTACCAGCTCAGACGGCTGCAATTCGCCGAGCTGTCGCTTACCCATGAGCCTTACGGCAAAAATAACCAAAATATAGAGCAGAACTGCCCTTATTACGATTACTGTCACTCGACCGCCTCCGTTCTGAAATAATATTCCCGAATTTTATTGGAATATGCAAATGGTCCCCGCACGAAGCAGGGACCATTTGACAGAGAGATATTTCAGAATCTTGCGTTATAATCGTTATATGCCTTTACTATGAGTTCGGCGCAGAGCTCGTCGCCGAGAGCGGAGCTGTTCAGGCAGAGCTGATACTGATCCTTGTCCTGCCACTGCCTTCCGGTGTTGACGTTATAGAAGGTCTCGCGGCGCTTATCGGCTTTTTTCATAGTATTTTCGGCTTTATTGGGGGCAATGCCGTACTCCTCGACTGCACGCTTCACGCGCTCCTCGGGGTCGGCGTAGATATAGACGCTGAAGCAGCCCTTATCCTCGAGGATATAGCTTCCGCATCTGCCGACGAGTACGAAGCTTTCCTCGCGTTCGGAGATCTCGGTTATGATACGGCTTTCCATGAGGAAGACCTTATCAGAAAGGGGGAGACTGTCCTCCATAGACCTTGCCGGGTTAGCTGACAGGAGGAGCGAATAGAGGAAGCTTGTGGGGACATTTTCCTCGGCGCTTTCGAGATATTCGGGTGAAATTCCGCATTTTTCTGCGGTCATTTCGAGTATCTGGCGGTTATAGCAGTTTATGCCGAGCTTTTCAGCGGTAAGTTTACCGATAACGCTGCCGCCGCTGCCGTACTGACGTTCGATCGTGATGATTTTCTTTTTCATTAAATTCCCTCCACTATACCGAATTTCATATCACATTATATTATACCCGCATTTTGCACATATTTCAAGCAATTTGAGAGAAGTTTTTATAACAAAAGTAAAAATCTGCGTTTTTCACAATTACCCGAAGAACAACTTGTGCAGATTCGCCAATGACGTGGCAATCAGTTCTGATGGCGGACAATTCCGTATTCATCGTCGAGGCGGTAGTATGGACAGGCATAGTTTGTACCGTTCAGGAAGCGGTACATCTCGTCCTCATCGAGGTTTACCATACAGACATAGCAGTCGTAATCGTCATCGTAGACGTAATTGATGCAGGTCTCGCAGTTTGTGGACTTTTTTCCGTCCATATCAGATGTCCTCCATAGAAAGTGTAGCCACAGCGTTGAGACTTTCGTCAGCGGTTATGCCTGCGAGGAGGTTGTAGCTGCCCTGACAGGCGATCATTGCGCCGTTGTCGCCGCAGAGGTATTTTTCCGGCATATAGAACTCATATCCGCGCTTTTCGCAGGCTGCTGAAAGAGCGGCACGGACCCCGGTATTTGCGGAAACGCCGCCTGCGAGTGCTATTTTTTTATAGCCGAGAGCCTCTGCAGCAGCCATTGTCTTGTCGGTGAGGATACCGGCGATCGTGTACTGAAGGCTTGCTGCGAGGTCGTTTTTGTTCAGTTCGATACCCTTTTGTTCGGCGTTGTGGAGCATATTTATCACGGCAGTTTTCAGACCGGAGAAGCTTAGGTCAAATTCATTGCCTGCGACTGCCGGGTGAGGCAGCCTGAAAGCCTTAGGGTCGCCGTTTTTCGCGGCATTGTCGATATGGACACCGCCGGGGTAGGGGAAGCCCATTGCTCTCGCGCACTTGTCGAAGCATTCTCCGGCAGCGTCGTCGCGTGTGCGGCCGATAACGCGGAATTTAGTATAGCTATGCACCTCGATGATATGGCTGTGCCCGCCGCTTGCGACGATGCAGAGGTAAGGCGGTTCAAACTCAGGGAAGGTCAAGTAGTTTGTGGCGATATGTCCCGCGATATGGTGGACAGGTATCAGCGGCTTGCCGCAGGACATAGCGAGCGCCTTTGCAAAGCTTACTCCGACGAGGAGAGCACCTATAAGTCCGGGAGCGAAGGTCACAGCTATCCCGTCGAGGTCATCGAGAGTGACCTGAGCATCGCTGAGAGCCTTGCGGACGACGCCGAGGATATTCTCGCAGTGGCGGCGGGAGGCGATTTCCGGTACAACGCCGCCGTATTTCATGTGCTCCTCGATCTGGGTCGATATAACTGACGAGCAGATCGTGCGGCAGTCTCTGACAACGCTTGCTGCGGTCTCATCGCAGGAGCTTTCGATTCCGAGTATAAGCATAGTAATACCTCTTCAAAAAATTAAGCATAAAAAAGGGGCTGACCGCCCCTTGATCTTCGATAAAAATAGCAGATGAGCCGTCATCTTTTCTTCCACTTCATCAGTATCACCGTTGTCGCCGTCGTAAGGAATGCGGTCAGTGCCAGCGGGAACCAGGTGTAGGGGATAGGGAGATCGACCGTATTTATTCCGTAGAAAGCGAACACAATGTTCGGTATTTCGAGAATGACCGTCATTATAGTCAAGCGCCACATCACGAGGTTAAGGTTGTTGGAAATTACCGAGGAAAAACCGTCCATCATACTTGACAGGATGCCGGTGTAGATACTGGACATCTCGATAGCCTGCTTCATCTCGATGAGGAGGTCTTCGAGGAGGTCCTGATCCTCGTCGTAGAGCTTGATAACGCGGCCGCGGAAGATCTTTTCGATCGTTGCCTCATTCGCCTTGAGCGAGGTGGAGAAATATACGAGTGACTTCTCAAGTGCAAGGAGCTGCATGAGAAGCTCGTTCTTCATGGCGTCATGGAGCTGCTGCTCAGCCGCCGATGAGAGCTTGTCTATCTGTTTCAGATGAGTAAGGAAAAGCGCCGCGATACGCAGAAGTATCTGCAAAACGAAGCGTGTCTTAAAGCCGGGGCGGAGGTTTCTTATCATCCCCTTGCGTGCTTCGGTGATTATCTGGGTCTCCTTGATGCTGATGGTGAAAACGTAGTCGTCAGTGATGATTATGCCCATAGGGAGCGTGTAGAAGCTCCGGGTGTTGTCCTCGTCGGTGGACGAGACAGGTGTATCAATAATGACGAGGGTCTGGTCGTCCTCGCGTTCGATACGGGATGACTCCTCCTCATCGAGGGAGGATTTGACGAAGCCGCTGTCGAGGCCATAGCTTTCGATAAGCTCGACGACCTCCTGCGGAGTCGGGTCAATCACTGAAATCCAGCATCCGGAGGAGAGCTCCTCGCATTCAGCCAGAGAACCGTTTTCGGCAGAATAAAACTTTATCATAATTTTCAGACCGGCAGAAGACACACTCCTCCCGCAGGTCCTGCTCCTTTCACCGGAATTTCCGGCGAAAGTCGGAGAGCATTGCGAGCTTCCGCCGGATCAGGGGATATCAAACATAAATTCCCATAAGGGTCAGAACTCATAACGCACCTCCGTTTGATGATATTGCTGAAAGAACAGCGTATATTATTATTATATCAAATCCTGCCGTATTTTACAAGGGCTTTTTGAAAATATTTTTGTCATCATAGCTTGAAGATAATATCGAATACTGCATCGAACAGTGTTTCCGCGAATATAACTGCCATTACTGCGATAAAAGACTTTGCGTTTTTGGGATTCTTTTCCTTTTCCCTGCGGTAGAAGCCGCCGCAGATATAGACAGCGCTCAAAACGACGGAGGCAGCGGAAAAAAAGAGGTTGAAGACTATCTTGTAGATAGTTTTGTTTTTCTCTGACATATTCAGCACATCCGGCAGGGTGTAGATGAAAAGCATCGCAAATATGGTGGCAAAGGTAAGGCAGGCTATCGGGAAGACCAGCCAGTAATTCTTTGCGTCCTCGAAGTCCTTAGCCACGGCACGGGAGGGTTTATCAGGGTCGTAGATGACAAGCATCTCCTGTCCCTCCTGATAGCTTGCAGCGGAGGCTTTTCGGTACATATAGGTCTTGTATTTTTTTCCGTTCACTGTATACTCTGTCCATATACGGTAAACCGGCTCAGGGTCCTGCTGTTTGGGGTTTATCTTAGGTTCAACGAGCTTAACGATGCTGCCGCTGGTCTCGGTTGTCATACTGAGCAGCCGGATCTGTTTTTTATACCAAACATATGAAAATGCTGCCAGTATCAGGCAGAACACAGTCATTCCGGGGAAAAACATACTTGCAAGCCAATACACAAAAACACCGCCTTTTATACTCTGCACTATTGCAAAAATACCAATTATAATAATCAGAAATTCGGAATTATGGAAAAGGACTGCCGCCGGAGCAGCAGTCCCTTGAGGTATATGTCAGGATTACTTGTTGAGGTTAGCCTCGATCATATCGAGCTCATCGTAGAGAGCCTGCGGGATATTGCCGCCCTTAGCCTTGATGTCCTCATCGTAGTATCTTCTCATCTCAGCGATCTCCTTCTTCCACTCGTCCTTATTGACTGTGAGAAGCATTTCGAGAGCAGAAGGTGTTACCTCATCCTCAATGCCCTTGAGGTTGATGTCCTCAGGCTTCGGGAGGTATCCGATAGGAGTTTCAACAGCGTCAACTTCGCCGTCAACACGCTTGATGATCCAGTCGAGAACACGCATATTCTCGCCGTAGCCGGGCCAGAGGAAGTTGCCCTCGTCGTCGGTCCTGAACCAGTTTACGTTGAAGATCTTAGGAGCCTTGCTGCCGAGTCTTGCGCCCATTTCGAGCCAGTGAG
>CAMOXW010000010.1 GCA_946629405.1 uncultured Ruminococcus sp. | reverse complement strand
CGTCTACGCCTGCGGGGATCTCAAGCTTGTCAAGAGCAGCAGTTGTCTTGTCAGTAGGACGGATAACGTCTACGAGTCTCTTGTGAGTTCTCATCTCGAACTGCTCACGGCTATCCTTGTACTTGTGTACAGCACGGAGGATAGTAACGATCTCCTTGTCTGTAGGGAGCGGGATAGGTCCTGAAACCCTTGCACCGCTTCTCTTAGCTGCCTCAACGATCTTAGCTGCTGCGATATCAACAGTAGCGTGATCGTAACCCTTGATCTTGAATCTGATCTTTTCGTTGACTGCCATAAATTTCGCCTCCTTGATAATTTTGCGGGGACGTTCATTGGGATCACACGCTTCCGTGTGTTTCTTGCCTTACCTTATAAAAAAACTCGAAAAACGGCTGTTTTCCGAGCTGTAAGAGACATATTGAGACACAGATAGAGCATAGGCGCGCATACGCAAGCTGCGCGTCAAGTCCACAAACAGTGTCCGTTATCCCATTCGCCCGGTTTAAAATCGGACATACTCCGCGGAAATTCCCTGCCATACCGGCAGCAACCTTCCGTTTCATCGCATATCTTTTGCAGTCAGCGCACTTTCAGCGCGCTCAACAGATACAATTTTACCACATTTTTCTCTTTTTTGCAATAGGCAAAGGGACAAAGTCCGCAAAATATTTTGTAAATTTTTCGTGAACGATAATTTTATTTTAACTATTCTATACTATTATATATAGTGCCACTAAACTTTCAGGGGACGAATCAAAACGTCCCCTGAGCAAGATTATATATCATTTTCCTTCGCTTGTCAATGCTTGATTGAACCTGATCTCCATGCCCTTGATAAACTTAACGAGTTCTTCCTCGGGTATCTCATCCATCACTGTCAGATCCGCAGCAAAATCGCTGTTATTAAACTTTACTATAACCGCATAAACGCCAGAATCCTCGTTGCTGATATGTCTGTAATACACATTTCTGGTTTCATCGCCTGTATCGACATCAAACGTCTTGCTCGGAAAACTATCATACTGCTCATCATCAAGGCGTGACTCTTTTGCAAGATCATTAATATCTTTACCAGCGCTTCCGTACAGCGTTGCGCTTATTCCGTTGTCATAGTCTTTGTATTTGAAGCATCTGATGCAGCCATATGTAACATCCCCTTCCTCAACAAGTCCTTCCGGCATATAATTGAACTTTACGTCTATTGGTACTTCTATATCATCGACCTGAGCAACTGCCTCCTCAGCAACAGGAACCTCCTCACCGTTATCCTCATTGATAGCTTTATTTTCATCAGAAGCCTGAGGAATTGTCGTTTCATCCACTTTGACCAGCTTAAAGGACTGAACAAGATCATAGAGGTCTTCCTGCTTGACGTCGTAATATACAGCTAATGCCACGAAATCATCAGAATCCTTGAACTTAATCAGTATATCCCTGTCGTATCCGTCATCTCTCTCGTGCTTGAACTCTGTAACGCTCTTTTCAAGGCGCGGGGACTCAGGTTCAGGCCATCCTACGACCTCAGATTTGCCGGAGAGTTCCTTGTATATATCATCATACACCTCGCCCGAGAACATATAATAAGACACATAACTTGAATTTTCGGAATTCTCACGGGCGATAGTTGATCCTTCATCTTCCGCTTGATCAATATACGAATACTTACGGACAAAAATGCCGTCTGTTGCTACCCACCCCTCAGGCAAGGGATCAGGCACAGCCATATAACGTGTTTTTGCAGCAACTTCCTCTCCTGTATCCTCATTTATCGTTATGAGATCACCGGACACTGTTGCTTCCACAGCATCGCTTGTCCCGGCAGCTTCTTCCACCTCAGCAGCCGGCTGAGATGTTCCGCCATTTCCGCCGGAAGCAAAGTGTATTGCTCCTACAGTCCCCACCGGTATCAGCACGAATGCAGCTGCAATTGAAGCTGCACGCATATTAAACCTTCTTGTATTTGTTCTCTCACGTTTTTTCATAAACGTCCCTCCTTGTAACTCCGCACGGCGGCGGCAATAGCTTTCGGAGAACTCATGCACTTCATCCGAGCTGAACGCTTCCTCTGTAATTTTTTCCCACTCAGTCTTTTTCATAGAATTCTCCTTCCGTTTTCATGAGCTTTTTTCTTATACGCTCGAATCTTTTCCGCACAGCCGGTTCCTTCAGCCCGACCTTTTCCGCGACCTCCCTCCACGGAAGTCCATACTCACACCTCAGTGCAACTATCCTGCGGTCGGTAAAACTTATCTCCTCCGGCACATACATTTTCTCAGCGAAGAACGCAGCGCTCCTGTCAGGGAGCTGAAATGTCTCCTCGTCGATAGGCTGCTCGAACGAAGCTCTTCGTTTATTCCGGCGGTAAATGGCTATGGAAGCGTTTTTCACCGCTTTTATGATATAAGCGCGGGTCCTCGGACTTTCAGGCTCACTGAGCTTTCCGAGCTTGCCGATGATTTTAACGAACGAATCATGAACGGCATCCTCCGCAAGCGCACTGTCCCTCAGCACCGCAAAGGCTATGCGGTACATCGGCTGCTCATAGAGCTCATAAAGCCGCCTGAGTTTATCCGCATCGCTTCTTTCCATTTTACCACCTCCTTCAGGACGTCCTACAATATATAACGCTTCCGCCTGCCGTTTTGTGACAAGCATGGCTCAATTAATTCTCAATTAGAAAGCAGTTTTTGGCGAGTGGTTTTGATGTCCGCTTATGCGGACGGATCTAAGGCTCTCTGCCGTGAGTGAAAGCAGACTTCCTGTACGGACTAACAGAGCGAGTTTACGAACGGCAACGCGGAAGGTTGCAGCCTCACGCTGAAAAAAGCCATGAGAGACAGCTCTCATGGCTTGGATTCATGCAGGAAGAAGTGTGTCCTCAGCGGGAGCTCCCCATTTATTCGTCTCGGGAGTACCGAGCCTTAAATGCCACACAAGCAGTGCTATCATACCGAATCCGGTCAGCATGAGCAGCACCCACCATCCGGACTTGCCGACGTCGTGGAGACGTCTTACCGCAAGTGACAGCATCGGAAGTTCGATCGCGAGCTGCAAGATGCCTATCAGCCCTGAGCCGCCTAATATCGACAGTCCGACAGACACAAGCAGTGCAAATACTGCGCCGTACCAGTATTCGAGAATTGACGATCTTCCGCTGTAATTGAAAAAGTTTGAAAAGTAAAGCTTTACCGCGTCCTTGAAGCCGACGTAGGCAGGACTTTTCAGCTCGCCCGGAACAGCAGCGGCTTCCGGCTGGGTATTCACACGCACCTGAGCGGCAGTTTCCGCCTTCTGGATACGCGCCTCATAATCTGGCTGAAGTGATCCGCATTCCTCGCAGTATTTAGCATTGTCAAGGAGCAGTGCTCCGCAGTTTGGACATATCATACATTACCTCCTGTCAGGCTTACAGCCTATTCCTTCGCCGTATTTCACGGCAGTTTCGATACCCTCTGATGAATTTTTCAGTATATCCGCGTCGATGACAGCCACGCCTTTTTCGAGCAGGAGAACTATCGTTGAGCCTCCGAATTCAAACCTGCCCTTTTCCTCGCCACGGACAAATTCCCCTGCACCGTGAAGGTTGCATATCCTCCCGACCATCATCGCGCCGACCTCTATCTGGGCAGCTGTGCCGAAATTCTCGGTCTCCATAAGGGTATACTCACGGCTGTTGCGCTTGTAGATATTGTATTTTTCAAGAGCAATTGGATTTACCGTATGCAGCTCGCCGGAAATGAAGATATTCTCTGATTTTCTGCCGCTGTCGAAATAGCAGTAGCGATGGTAGTCGTCCACTTCAAGACGGAATATCAGGCAAAGTCCCCCGCAGTAGCGCTGCGCGAGCTCCCTGCTGCCGAGCAGGTCGGAGACTCTGTAGCGTGAGCCCTTTATCCTGAAAACGCTCCTGCGGTCGATGCTGTAGACGGTCAGCTTTGAGTCGCAGGGACTTATCAGGCGCTCCGGGGACATATCGACCGTGCGCTTTCCGGGGAGCACCCTGCGGGTGAAAAAGTCGTTGTATGAGCGGAAGTCTCTCTGCTCGAACTGCGACATATCAATGCCGCTGCGCCGTATGAAGGGCTTTATGAGCGGTTTTGAGAAGCGGCTGTCCATGAAGGCTCCGGCCGCGCGTGAAAGCGTGGGAGCAGTCAGAAGCTTCAGCAGCATACGCCCCGCAGAACTGCCGTAGAGCCTGCTGAGCAGCCGGTTCTGTTTTTCATTAGTGACGATGATCTCGCCTGT
>CAMOXW010000009.1 GCA_946629405.1 uncultured Ruminococcus sp. | reverse complement strand
TGGAACAGGGAAAAGAGCTTCCGCTTCGTCGCCTCAAACGCCGAGGAAGCAAAGTCCGTATCAGCCTGCCTCGAAAGAGTTTTCAGCTACCGCGAGGAGCTCAATGACTCCGACCTCGAAGACGAACAGCCCTACTACATCGTCTTCGCCCTCAGCAAAAAACAGTTCAACCGCACTGAGGTGCTGAAAAATATCCTCGCCTCTAAGAAAAAAGTACATATCAGCGTTCTTTCCGTATTCCCAGAGCTCAGGATGCTCCCGAAGGAGTGCTCTATGGTCATTGAACTCGACGAATTCAGCGGCAGACTTTACGACAAGAACGACACCTCCGGAAAGGTAACCCCCTTCCGCCCCGATATACAGCTCCGGACACCTGCTATCGAGCTGAGCAGACAGCTTGCCAATATCCAGCTCGACGACAGCGACCAGTCCACGAAGCTCCCGAAGATGATAACCTTCCTCCAGATGCTCGGCGTGGGCAAGGTCGAACACCTCAACGCCCTCATCCGCTGGAAAGAAAATGACCCCACCAAGAGCCTCGCAGTACCCGTCGGAGTGAATCCCTACGGTGACCTCTTTGTGCTCGACCTGCACGAAAAATACCACGGTCCGCACGGACTTGTCGCAGGCATGACAGGCTCAGGAAAGAGCGAGTTCATCATTACCTACATACTTTCCCTCGCCGTGAACTTCCACCCCCACGAGGTCTCATTCATCATGATCGACTACAAGGGCGGCGGAATGGCGAAATCCTTCGAGAACCTCCCGCACACCGCGGGTATCATAACCAACCTCGACGGCTCCGCTATCAAGCGCTCGCTTGTTTCCATAAACAGCGAGCTGAAGCGCCGCCAGACCCTCCTCGCAAACGCCAGCAAGCTCGTCGGCGAGAGCAATATGAACATCTACCAGTACCAGAAACTCTACCGCCAGAAGATAGTCCCTGAGCCGCTTTCACACCTGTTCATCATAGCGGATGAATTCGCGGAGCTGAAGACCCAGCAGTCCGACTTCATGACCGAGCTCATAAGCGCGGCTCGTATCGGACGAAGCCTCGGTGTACATCTCATACTTGCCACACAGAAGCCCTCCGGCGTCGTTGACGACCAGATATGGAGCAACAGCCGCTTCCGCGTCTGCCTCAAGGTCCAGGAGCGCCAGGACAGTATGGATATGCTCAAGCGCCCCGATGCCGCAGAACTCTCCGATACCGGAAGATTCTACTTGCAGGTCGGCTATAACGAGCTTTTTGAGCTCGGACAGTCCTCGTGGGCGGGCGCTGACTATACCCCATCCGACAAGGTAGTTGTCGAAAAGGACAACGGCGTCGAGGCTATCGACCTCAACGGCCATGTTATCCGCGCTGTAAAGCCAAGAGCTTCACGTTCATCCTTCGGAAAGACAAAAAAGCAGCTCGACAAGATCACCGATTATCTGCGCGATATCGCCGCCGGCGAAGGAATATCCGCAAGACAGCTCTGGCTCGATCCGATACCGGAGTTCATCGTCCTCACGGAGCTTGCGAACAAGTACCCGGCAGACTACCGCAGAAGCTCTCAGCGCAACATCCTTTCGCCCGTCATCGGCGAATACGACGACCCCGCAAGCCAGAAGCAGGGGCTCCTTACCCTCCCCATTACCGAGGACGGAAATACGATAATCTACGGCGCGGCAGGAAGCGGAAAATCCATCCTGCTCAGCACCCTTGTATATTCGCTCATAATCGAGCATGACGCTGATGAGCTGAACCTCTATATGCTCGACTTCGCGGACGAGACACTCAGCGCATTCTCCCGCGCCCCCCAGGTCGGCGAGGTCATGCTCTCCGGAGACAGCGAAAAGATCGCTCGCCTCTTCAAGTCGCTCTATCAGAAGATAAAGAAGCGCAAGAAGAAGCTCTCCATGCTCGGCACGGACTTCAATGCCTATGCCCGCAGCAGCTCCGGCAGACAGGATATGCCTGCGATAATAGTAATAATCCACAACTATACCGCCTTCGCTGAGCTTTACGGCGACAACGAGGACGATATATCATACCTCTCCCGCGAGGGACTGAAATACGGGATATACTTCATCCTGACCTCCCTCGCCACCAACGGCGTCCGCTACAGGATAGCCCAGAATTTCAAGCAGCACATCGTCCTCCAGCAGAACGACGACAGCGATTACTCCACTATCCTCGGCAAGACCGACGGCCTTTATCCCGCCAAGCTCAAGGGCAGAGGCCTTGTAAAGCGCGAAAAGCTCTTTGAATTCCAGTCCGCCCATATTTCCCGGGATATGTCAGGCTTTGAGGCGATACAGAAAAAATGCGAGGAGCTCCGCGGAAAATGGCACGGCGAGGGCGCTGAGAAGATACCGGTGCTCCCGGATATCGTGGACGCAGACTTCCTGCTCCCGTCAGCAGACGAAAAGAAACCGCTCTGCCTGCCTGTCGGCGTGAACAAGAACACGCTCCGGATACAGCTTTTCGACTTCTCACAGCGCTGCATGAACCTCCTCACCTCTGCAAGCGGGGACCATATGGCGTTCCTCAGCGAATTCATTGCGCTCATTTGCAGAGTTCCGGGACTGGATATCACGGTGTTCGACCCTGAGGGCAAGCTCACAGGAGCCGACTCACCCGCAGCAGGCGCAAATGTACGCACATTCAGCAGCGTCCGCCAGTGCAGCGACGGAGTTGTATGGCTGTTCAACGAGATCGTAAAGCGTAATAACGCTTACAAGGACGCTATCGAGAACGGCAGCGGCATACCGGAATTTGAGTATTCCATGTGCATATTCGTATCAATGAAAAGCCTCGCAGACAGCCTCGACGGAGACTGCCCGGAGCGCCTGAAGCTTGTCCTCGAAAAGAACGACCCGGCATTCAGGTTCAATATGCTCGTCGCGGATACGGCAAAGGATGTCTCGGGATATTCCTTCAATCCGTGGTTCAAGAAGCAGATATCCGGCACAGACGGCATCTGGTGCGGGAACGGCGTTTCGGAGCAGTATGTCATAAAGCCGAACGCATCTTCTCCGGCAATGCGTCAGGCTATCTCAGCCCCGCTCGGATATGTATTTGAAAAGGGCGAAGCCTCGCTGTGCAGGCTGATCTCAGAAAGCGGTGAAAGCGATGGCAATTAAGTATCTTGTAGAAGTAAAACTCCCCGCAGCGGGAAAAACTATCGACATGAGGATACCGGCAATGAGCCGCGTCGGCGAGATAGCAGGTCTCGCGGCAGCTCTCGCCGCAGATCTCTCGGAGGGCAGCTACAAGGCCGGACGGCAGACTGTCCTGCTGAACGCCGATACCGGCGCACCTTACGATGTTAATATGACTGCATATGATCAGGGAATCCGCAACGGAACGCAGCTCATATTGATATAATCATTTTACAGGAGGAAACAATTATGGGAAAGACTTTTACGGTTGATCCGCAGGTTTTGTCCGACACTTCCAAGAAGCT
>CAMOXW010000008.1 GCA_946629405.1 uncultured Ruminococcus sp. | reverse complement strand
CTGCTGATAGAACAGCGCAAAGCCTATCGGGATAATGATGATACCGGCTATTTTTACGATGCGGTTGAGTGAGCGTATCATTTCTGACTGCTCGCCCTTTTTCGATTTCTTAGCCTGTGATGTGAGCTGCGAGATGTACGAGTCCTCGCCGACACGTTCGAGCCTTGCGCGGCAGGAACCGGATACGATGAAGCTTCCCGACATAAGAGTATCGCCGACCGATTTGCTTATCTCGTCGGATTCGCCTGTCAGGAGCGCTTCATTTACAGAAACGTTTCCGTCGAGGATAACAGCGTCTGCGCTTATCTGGTTTCCGGCGCGGAATATCGCGATGTCATCGAGAACGACATCCTTTGAAGGTATGCTTACTTCCTTGCCGTCGCGGATTATCGCTGTGACAGGAGCATTCATCATCGTAAGCTTGTCCAGAACGCGCTTAGAGCGCAGCTCCTGTACGATACCGATAAGGGTATTTGCGATGATGATGGGCATAAACGACAGGTCACGGTAATTCTTGGAATAGATTATCAGACCTGCGAGTATCAGAAAGATGAGGTTGAAATAGGTGAAAACGTTGTCCGCGATGATGTCACCGACTGTCTTGGACGGTGGATTTACCGGAGCATTGTCGTAGCCGGCATCTGTCCGTAGCTTTGCCTGCTCAGTGGTAAGACCGGCAGAAGCGTCGGCAAATATGCGCTCAGGCGGTTCGGGGGAGCGGTGGCTGTGCTTTTTCTTACTCAATTCCGCTACTTCCTTTCTTATGCTTGTCCGGAGTGATTTTCAGGGACAAGCTACATTATTTGTCATATTCTAATATTATAACACATTTATATGAAAATAGCAACATTCGCGGCGAATAATTTACGCGCTCGAATATCTTAGCTGCGAAACAGGTTGCGGCGACACGCCGCACGCTTGACGTGAACGGAAAGCAGTGGTACAATTAGTCTCAGACATTCTTTCTTTTATTGTTTTGCTTTTTTCAGCCGACTTTTATGCGCTGAAATGCTCCGGAAAAGTTTTTTGATATTATTTCCGGAAAAAGTGTGACACTTTGCTTTCGTGACTTGAATGTTGTATATGAAAGCACGATCCATGGAACACTTTCTGCCACATCAGGAGGACAGCTATGACCGGTAATGAATACTGTGCATTGCACAGAAAATCGCCAGATAAGGCGTATGATGCGCTCTTTGGGAGCTACTGTGATTATGTTTACGCTATTGTTTTCAACAAACTCAGGAGTATCGCTTCGCGTGAGGACATCGAGGAATGTGTGAGCGACATCTTTGCTGACATTTTCTTTGGCTATGACGTAAACAGCGACTTCGCAGGTGATATGAAAGGTTACATCGGCACAGTCGCCAAGCGAAGGGCTATCAACGCCTTCCACAGTCTTACTGCAAGGAATGGTCATTTTTCCGGAGATTCCGACGAATATCTCGCAGGAGTCGGCTCAGGCTCCGATATCGAAGCTGAGCACGACACCGAAGAGACAAGGACTCTCCTTATCAGCAAGATAAATGAGCTCGGCGAGCCGGATTCAACGATAATCCTCCAGAAATACTATTACGAGCGCTCCTCGGGTGAGATAGCCGAGCTGCTGTCAATGAAGGCGTCAGCTGTGCGTATGCGTGCGGCGAGAGCTCTCGAAAAGCTGAAAAAATCACTGGCTGCTGCCGGTATCACACTATAAAAGGAGATGCGTACTATGAATGAGAATCGAGAATTTGATATGCTTGAGAATGCAGACGACAAGAACGTAGAGCTCCTTGCAAATGTGCCGGTGCTCACGAGGAAAGAAAAAGAGAGGATGTTGAAAATGAGTAAGAGCAAGCTTGATAAAATGAACAGAGAAAGCAATACAGAAGAACAGGTAAGCGGTGTTGAGCAGTACAAGCGCCCGAAGTGGTACGCTTTTGCTTCGATAGCTGCATGCATTGTGCTCGTCGGAGGTATCGTCGGAACAGCATTTCTTATGCACAGAAACGGTCAGACTCCCGACATTGACCCGATGTCAGAGGTTACAGAGCCTGCTACAGAATCATCGACTGAAGTTGCTGATTTCAACAAAAATGGAAATGAAAGACACTTTGAAGAAATTGAGGAACTATTCAGCAAGGTGAACGAGTTCACGTTAATGTTCAGCGGCGGCGGAGTCGAAGTCGATGAAGGTAAAAATATTCACTATGATTTCAAGGGTGAGAACGATGAGACTAAGGATGTAAGATACGTCCTCGTAACAGACGAACGCTTCAGCACAATCGAGGAGGTAAAGGAGTATATCAAGCAGTACATCGCTGATCCGATGTTTACGTCAGAATACAACTCGTTATTTGTCGACAGCTGGTCGCCGGCTGTTTTCAAGGAGTTTGACGGCAAGCTTTACTTCCTGGAGAAAGACGATGCAGAGGAGAAAGCATACAAGATAAAATGCGGCTCACAGCTCACTGAAGAAGACCTCGCAGTGTTCCTTAACCTGGATAGCGATTCTTCGCTCTCCGGAGTCGAGGACGAAAAATTATCATTCTCTATACCTGCAAAGGTCAATGACTCATTCTGCCGTATCTCCGGAATCCTTGTGCACGAAGAAAACAGGAACAAGCTCAGTGAATACAGCATTGAATTCTATCCCAACGGCGAATCAGCGGATGCTCATCCTTACTCAGTTCATGCCATTTTGGATAATATCACTGAATTCGATGCGATAAGCAGCGGCGCCGGTGTTTATGGTGACACGAGTAGTATCAAGGAGATAAATATAGATGACGTCACTTACAGATACTATCGTGTGACAGATGATCGTTTCAGCAGCCTTTCTGAGGTAAAGAGCTACCTGCGCGAGTCATTCACCGATTCATTTCTAAGTCAGAATGACTACCTCTGGGACGGCTATTCTAAGTTTGCAGAGTTTGAAGGTGTACTCTACTTCAACGAAGCACAAAGAGGCGGAAGATACACCTTCACAGGAGAGCCGTCTGTTATCAGTGAGACTGATACCGAAGTTACGATCGGTGTTGACAGCACACTTCCCGGAGGCGAGGTTGAAAGCCTTGAAATAATATGTGTTCTGGAGGATGACAAGTGGAAGGTGGACAGTATTAATATTGTTTCCAATACAAATGCTGAACCCGGTGTAGATTATGTATCTGCTACAAATGATGCTTTGCACACTTTTTTCGAGCTTGAGAACATAGTTTACGGTTCATCTCTCGAAGTTGACGGAAATGATACGGTAACTGTGAACGATTCGGAGTATGCTCGCGTTACGGGCGACAGATTCAGCACTGTCGACGAGATAACGGGCTATATCAGGGAAAAATGCTGTGATAAGATGCTCGACCGCTATCTTGATACTGATTCCGGCGCAGGAGCGCGTTTTATAGAGAGGGAAGGAAAGCTTTATGCTAAAATCATCCCCACTGATGATAGATTAGTTGACGGGGCTGTTTCAAATTATACAAGACTTGACGAGACAGATAATTCGTTCACGATACGTGTGATTCCGCCCCACAGAGATACTTATGAGATATATGTGAGACTTGACGAAGGAGAATGGAAGCTCTCCGGTACAACATTATAATATCAGCAAAAGCGACCGGCTCAGATGAGTCGGGCGCTGGTTATATATGCTGAAATAAAAAATCGCGGTTCAGAACAACTGAACCGCGAAACTGGCGGCGCGGACACCGCGCCGCTGTGTATGTGTT
>CAMOXW010000007.1 GCA_946629405.1 uncultured Ruminococcus sp. | reverse complement strand
TCATACAGGTGACAAGAACGTGTATCGCGCCCTTTGTGTAAGCACGGCGCTCGCCTGCAAATAAGTGGACAGTCGTCATCAGCTTTCTGTCGATGTCGAAGGGGATCTCGTCAAGTCTGGGATTTTCGCTGCGGATGCGGATATATTCATCGTTGCCCATATAATCGGAGAGTGCGGTCTCTGTAGGGTCACCGAGCCAGCCGTCCTCAGATTTTGCAGCGTCGTTGCAGAGAGCCATAGCCAGCAGCAGCTCATCCTTTGCTGCCTCACAGGGGAAGCTGAGGTCACGGACAGTCATCCTGTTCTGGGTGAGCGTACCGGTCTTGTCGGAGCAGATTATTGATACACAGCCCAGGCCCTCAACAGCTTTGAGGTCTTTTATGATCGCCTTCTGCTTCGACATTTTCTGAGTGCCGATAGCGAGGGAGATAGTGATTATCGAGCTGAGAGCTTCAGGTATTGCCGCAACTGCGAGCGCTACAGCGAACATGAGCGCATCAACGGCGGGCTGGTCGTTGATGAAGTAGGTCATCAGGAATACGGCGATACATATGAATATGATAGCGATCGAGAGTATCTTGCTGAACTTGTCGAGGCTGACCTGGAGGGGAGTTTTCTTTTTCTTGGCATTCTGCATGAGGGAAGCGATCTTGCCTATCTCGGTGCCCATTCCGACGGCGGTGACGACAGCAACGCCTCTGCCGTTAGAAATATTCGAGCCGGAGTAGATCATGTTCACCCTGTCGCCGAGAGCAAGCTCGGACTGTTCTATCTTTGCGGTGGACTTGGTAACGTTCAGCGATTCACCGGTGAGAGCGCTCTCGTTGACCTGCAATGAAGCGGCTTCAAGAAGGCGTCCGTCGGCAGCGGCAACGTTTCCGGCTTCCATAAGGAGAATGTCGCCTACAACTACTTCAGAGGCAGGTATCTCTGTCTGGGCGCCGTTACGGATAACTCTTGCGCTGGGGGAGCTCATGGCTTTGAGGCTGCTGAGGGACTTCTGAGCCTTGACGTGCTGAGCGGTGCCGAGTACAGCGTTCATGACGAGCACGACGAGGATAACGATAGTGCTGCCTATCTCGCCGCTTATCATTGAGATTATGGAAGCTATGATGAGTATTACTACGAGGAGGTCCGCGAACTGTTCAAGGAATACCCGCAGAAGGCTCTTGGGTTTTTCCTCGGCGATAGCATTCTCTCCGTATTTTTCACGGCTTTCCTTCACCTGCTGGTCTGTCAGTCCGTGCTCCCGGTCGCTGCCGAGAGCACTGATGACGCTTTCTTCGTCCTGGTCAAAATAGTTCATATTATCTCTCCTTAAATATTATTATCATAGTCAAGTCCTGCGAGCTTTGCGAGTTTTTCAGCCTCGGAGCCTGCCGGGACGTGCAGAACAAGATCATCGCTGCAGTGCTCGAAGGCATATTCTCCAAGCTCCGAAAGGCTTTCCGGGAGGAACACATCCTTCAGATTTTCGCAGTACGAAAACGCCCAGCTGCCTATTGAGACAGTACCCTCGCCTATGGTAAGCTTTTCCAGACCCTTGCAGTATTCAAAGGCATTTGCTCTCACATCGCGGCAGCCCTGTATCTCAGCGGTTTTCAGGCCTGTGCAGTATCCGAACGCATCCGGCGCGATATACTGTACATTTTCCGGAACAGTAACGGCTGCGGGACCTTCACAGTGGTAGAAAGCGTTGGCATCTATCGCAGCTATATCGCTGCCTATCTCAAATTCCGTGAGGTCCATGTCAGCATATTGTGAAGCGGTGATGTGTTTTCCGGGCGCTTCATCCTCATATACCGCGGGGGTATAGTCAAGGCTGAACCGGTGATCCTTTGCAAATTCTGCTGCATATGAGTTTTCCGGGGCGTGAAGCGTGAGACCTCTTATCGCCCAGAAGACTGAATCATCCATGTATTTTACGCTCTCCGGGAGATTAACGTCCTTCAATGCGGGACAGCTCCAGAATACGCATTCGCTGATAGTTTCCGTTCCTTCTGCAATGTCCACGAATCTCAGCCCGTTGCAGCTCCAGAAGGCATTTTCGTCAAGCTTCCGCACTGAGGAAGGTATGTATACCGCGACAGCCGTGTTATTCCCCCAGAAGGCTCTTTGGTTTATCTCGGTCACGCCGTCAGGTATATGCACAATGGCATCCTTTCCGGTATAGCCTACGAGGACATTGTCCTCTATCACGAAATATCTGCTTTTATCATCTTTTTTATCATCAGACTTGCTGCAGGAAACAGGCGTGGCAAGCATTGCAGCCGCGAGCACGGCGATGATTTTTCTCATATTCCCTCCAAAAAAATTTCCGCGGCTGCGGAAGTTACGCTGTTTTGCCATGATTATATTAACATCAAAAGACGGAAATGTCAAGTGCAGACGGCTTAAAGAGGCGTAACACCGCGGAATTATAGTCATAATTTACAAATTGAGCCCGCGGCGATAAAAAAAATATTACATTTCGGGGACTTTTTGGATAATTGCTTGAAATACTGTACTCTCAGTGATATAATTGTAGTATCATCGTGCAGGCTTCTTGCCTGTGTGCGTGGATCAAGGAGGAACTATGAAGGCTTTTGCAGCGGTGATGGCTGCTTCTCTGCTTGCGTTTACCTCATGCGGAAACGGCAGGAGCAGCAGCGGTGTCGATATAACCGGAACATGGCGCGTAAATGATGAGGGCTTCACCGGAGGCTATGTCTTCGGAAGCGACGGCACGGCTGACATCTATGTCTGTCCGGATAATATCTATTTTCTTGGCGGAGATCTGTTCATTGCGGGAATACATATCGGCAGCTCCGACCTCAGCTATGACGGCAGTATCCTCAGAGCAGAGATACTCGGTGAGGAAGCAGTGGTGCTTGACCGCACAGGAGAGGCGGTGCCGGATTCCTACGAAGGAGATTACATACTTACAGGCGGGAGCCTCCGTGAAAACATTGCGCATGGCATGGGCATAACAGATGCCGGCAGCGCAGAGCTGCATTTCACAGTGAACGGCAGCAGCATACGCATCACTGCGGCTGATGCAGTGGACTATTCCATAGACGGCAGCACGCTGAGCTTCAAGGGACATAACGGCTTCCCTGACAGCAGCGGCGAATTTGAACTATCCGGGAATACGCTCTCCTTGACACGCACCGACGGAACAAAGAGAGTGCTCGTCAAGGAAAGCTGATATACCAGCAGCATATCAATGACCGTTTTCCGGTCGGAAAGGAATGGAATATGAAAAGACTTGTTGCGATACTCACAGGCTGTATGCTCCTCACAAGCGCTTTTGCATCATGCGGAAGCAGCAGCGGCGGTACGGATAACTCTGACGCAGCATCTTCAGCGGCTTCTTCCGAAAAGACGGAAAAGACGACCGAGGCGGAAGATGGCAAGGATGAGGACGACGATGAGCCTGCGACAAAAGGCATCTCCCTCAGGGAAAAGACCACAAGGGAAAGAACTCCCCGTGAAGACCCCGATGAGGAGGAGACTGAACCTGAGACGGATTATGAGCCTGATACCAGCAGCTCCGATTTCATCGGCAAGTGGGAGCTCGTCATGATCGAGGACGAGGGTATTACCTACTCTGATTCCTACAACGGCATAAGTCTCAGAAGCGCTATCCGCGCAGAGTTCCAGTCAGACGGCAGCGGACAGTTCATCAGTGCTGCGGACGGGGATGTGCTTGATTTCGACTGGAAAGACACCGGCACTAAAAAGATCACGATACTTGACGAGGACGGCGACAGCTCTTACTGCACGCTCAAGAGCGGATATCTTGTCACAGATCTTGGCGACCCGGATTTCGTTCTGTACTTCGAGAAGGTAAATAAGTATACGCCGTGGGATGAAAGCGGCGGCGATGACAGTTCCGGCGGCAGCTCATCATCCGGTGATATCGGGGAGAAGATCGTCGGTGAATGGCATCTTGCAAAGATCGACTACAGCGGCAGCTTTATTGAGGATGAGTATGACGGCGTGGATCTGAGTGAGCTTATGGCACTGGAGATCAATGCTGACGGCAAGGGCACGTTCAGCAGTTATACTGACGGAGAGAACGATTCGATAGGCTTCATGTGGGAGGTAACCGGTCCTAATGAGGTGACAATGACTGATGATGAAGGCGGAACTAATCTGTCTTATTTAGACGGGGAATATCTCGTTCTCTATGAAGAGGACGATGAAGAATTCAAGCTGTATTTTGAAAAATAATAAATCAAATAACTTTTTTAAAGGAGAAAATTTATGAAAAAACTTATTTCAATTCTTATGAGCTGTATGCTTATCACAAGTGCTTTTGCTTCATGCGGAAGCGACGGCGGAAGTGATTCGGATTCTGCGTCAAAGGGCTCTATTTCCGGTCTCTTTGATGATGAGGAAGATACTACTGAGGCTGACGACGATGATGACGACGAGGATACCACAACTGCAAAGAAGACCACAAAGGGCAAGACTACCAAGGAGGCTACTACTGAGGCTGACGATGACGAGAGCGATTCAGAGTTCGTCGGAAAGTGGGAACTCGTGAAAATAGAGGATGACGGGGAGGAATATACCGAGCAGGGTGGAGTAAGCCTGAGAAGCTTTATCCGTGTTGAGTTCGATGAGGACGGCAACGGAAAATACATGAACACAGAATCAGGCGAAACGATCAAATTTACATGGGAAGAAAAGAGCTCCAAGAAAGTTTCTGCTCTTGATGAGGAAGGCGACGACACCGAGTTTATTATCAAGTCTGGATATCTTGTTGTTGCAGACGACGAAGACACTGACTTCATCATGTATTTCGAGAAGGTAACAAAATATACGGATTATGAGGGCGGCTCGTCTTCGGGCGGTTCATCCTCAGGCGGCTCATCCTCAGGCGAGGTCGACAGCAAGCTCGTCGGCACATGGGAGACTGAGGAAAACGGATTCAAGGGCGCCTACAACTACAAGGCTGACGGTATGGGCGATGTTATCCTCTACTCCTCCGAGATCATCTCAGTTGACGGCACTACAATGGTGTTCTCCGACAATGAGATCACAGAGGATATGTATTCCTTCAAGAACGGCAAGTTCGTTCTCGATGTTGACGGCGAGAACCTTCTCACCATGACCAAGATCTCCGGCAGCAAGAACGACCTCCAGGGTACGTTCCAGATCACAGCCGGTTATCTCTATGACCAGTATGAGCCTACCTTCGGAGAGGACTTCCCGCTCAACCTCACTATCGAATTTGACGGCAAAGACAGTGTTATGGTAATGGCTGACTGCTACCAGTATACCGCTGACGGCTCGGATATCACTATCGTAAAGGGCAAGTCTCTGTTCAACAACACGAAATTTTCCTATACTATCAAGGGCGACACGCTCACACTTTCTGCAAGCGGCGCAAAGCAGGAACTTACCCGCGCTGACTGATAAGAAATGAAAAGGTTCACCGCAGCGCTCTGCTGCATGGCTGCTGCGCTGTCCTCATGCGGGAGCAGGACTTCATCCTGCACCGCTGAGGAAACCGGAAGCATCATCGGTACATGGCTTCTGAGTACGCAGACCGGCAATATGCGGCTGACCTTCTTTGAGGACGGAACTGCGGAAGAAAAAAGAGACTATTCAGATATCCTGAGCTTCTCCGGAGACTCTGCGGTCGTTCTGGGGAGTGAGAAGGCTGATTATACCTTTGACGGCACTGACCTTACTGTAACGCTCGACGGCCTTGAACTCCACAGACTGAGGCGTGTAGACGGCAATACTTCAACGGAGGATATCAACGGCTCATATATCCAGATATACGATCCTGATATCGAAAAATATATGCGCGCCGCAGACAGTACCTATATGATCGACGGAGAAATGACATACGCAGTAAGTATGTATCAGTATTCCGCTGACGGCTCAAACCTTACGCTCTCAAAAACATCAAACGGAAAAAACGAGAGTTCCGTATACAGCTATGAGCTGACAGACAGCAGACTTTCACTGACAGCCGGGGACGGCACCGTGACCGTCCTGATCAGAGAAAAGGAGTAATGAAATGAAAAGATCTATCGCTTTGCTTATGAGCTGCCTGCTTCTCGTGAGCGCTTTCGCTTCGTGCGGCAAGGACAGCTCCTCATCCAATACAGAAGCTACGACCTCTGCAAATACCTCTGAGACCGCAACGGATACATCGGAGGAGCCGGCAGAAGCTTCGACCGCGGCTTCTACCGGTGAGGAAAAGACATCCGAAAAGACTACTGAAAAGACCACTACCTCCGCAAAGACCGTTAAGGTGCCCGACAAGGAGACTACCACAGAGGCTAAGGCTGTAACGACAACTGCTGAGACAACTGCTGATGCAAAGACTACCACAAAGAAAACCACCTCTCCCGTAACTACCGGGAGGAGAGAGCCTGTGACCGAAGATACTTCCAGGTACAAGGGAGGAGATGTGACCGGTTCATGGGTGATCGAGGAAGATGAAATTACCGCTTCACTGATCTTCAATCCCGGCGGAAAAGGCGATATATCTGTGGATGTGAGCTATATGTTCAGCTTCCGTGACGGAAAGGTCTACTTCTTCGACGACGAGGATGAGTCTATCACATATGACTTCAGCGGAAGCAAGCTCTCTATACTCTATGAGGGCGAGAAAATGTTCGTTTTCGATAAGAAGTCCGGAGGCTCCGGCACTCTCGACGGTACCTATACGATCAGCGAGGGGGAGCAATGGGCTTCAGCTCTCACAGGCGGTGCTGCCAACGTTGACCGCAGCAATACTCTGATAACGATCGACGGCGGAAAGACTGTTATAAGCGCTTCTGACGCCTTCTCCTACTCCGTAAGCGGCAATAAGCTCACAATTGAGTCGGATTCCTACAATATGGATGACGAAGGTACATTTTACTACAGCGTTGACGGAAATACACTCACCATGCTGGCTGATGACGGCGTGGAAACTGTGCTGAAAAGAGAAAAATAATCTGTATCGGAGACAAACATGATAACGCGGTTTATACTGCAATTTATTCTTATAGTTCTCTGCGCGGCGATTAACTGCGCGGAGGCTGCTGCTATAGCGATCAATGATACGCGGCTCGAAAAGCTTGCTGCTGATGGCTCAAGGCGCGGAAAACGCCTGAAAAAACTCACTGCGAGCCCCGGCAGACTCCTTGATTCTGCCCGCGTATCATCCTTGTTTGTAAGCCTTGCTGCGGTGGCATCTGCGGCTTACGGCTTTACAGGGAAGCTTGCCTGCGTCCTTGAAAAGGCCGGCACCGGTCTCTCATGGAGAGTTCTTTCGGCGGCTTCACTGATAATAATTATTTTTGCAGTGAGTTTTCTGCTGCTTGTTTTCGGCGAGCTCATGCCCCGGCACATTGCTGCGAAGTACCCCGAAAAGACAGCGCTCCGGCTGAGCGGCTTCCTCAGGATAGTTATGGCAGTCTCCGCTCCGGCAGTATTCCTTACCGGCGCTGCCTCGGACGGCTTGCTGAGGCTCATGGGCATAGACCCCTCTGCTGAGGATAATGCCGTTACCGAGGAGGAAATACTCATGATGTCCGATGCGGGCGCGGAAAAGGGGACTATCGACGAGGACGAGAACAGGATAATCAAGAACGTTTTTGCCTTTGACGATATGACCGCCGGACAAATATGTACTCACCGCACCGAGGTCTCCGTACTCTGGGAGCATGATGATACAAGTGTATGGGAGGAAACTATCCACCGCACAAGACACTCGGTATTCCCGGTCTGCGGCGAGAGCGTTGACAATGTTGTCGGAGTGCTTCACGCGAAGGATTACTTTCGCCTCGATGACAAGAGCCGTGAGAATATCATGAGAAGCGCCGTCCGGGAGCCGTACTTTGTTCATGAGACGATGAAGGCGGACAGGCTCTTTGAGCAGATGAAGAACAGCGGCGCGGATCATTTTGCTGTTGTTGTTGATGAGTACGGCGGCATGAGCGGCATAATAACAGTTACCGATCTTGTTGAACAGCTCGTCGGCGATTTTTCGGACGATGAGGACGATATCCCGCAGCCGCGCATGGAAAAGGCAAGCGGCAATGTCTGGCTGATACCCGGTAATACTTCGGTCGCAGAGGTCAATGAGGAGCTTGGGATAGAGCTTCCTGCGGATAATTATGAGACCTTCGGCGGCTATGTCATGGCCGAGCTCGGCGATATTCCCCGCGATGGTACACAGCTTTCCATTGAGGCTGACGGTCTGGGGATCGAGGTCATCGAGCTGCGTCACCACAGGATAGAGCTGTGCAGGGTCGAAAAGCTTCCCGTGACTGAAGAAACTGACGAAGAATGAAAAAAGGGCGCCTGAGGCGTCCTTTTTGCTGTCTTATGATCTGTAAACAAAAGCGGGGAGAGAGCTCCCCGCCATAGCATAATTATTGAAATATCTTAGTTGTTAAAGGAATTCACTTCTTCGGTGATAACGCCTGTCCACGCATCGCGGAGGGTCGCCCATGAATCCACGCCTTCGGTGCCTTCAAGGAGAGCGTTTTCAAGGTTGTTCATAACACCTCTGGTCTCATAGGTATAATCGCCGTCCCTGTACATTCTCTCGCCCATGCCGTAGCCGAAGTCGAACATAGGAACGATATTCGAGGGGTCGAGATAGCTCTGGATAGCGTCGTACTGCTCCTCGGTGACGAAGCTCTTGGTGAGGCCGCTTCCGGTCTTTTCGACGATGAGAGCCTTCTGTTTTGCAGCGTCCCTGTACTTCTGCTCAGTGGCAGCGTACCTCTCGCACATTATGTAAGTAGCAACTGCGTCGCCTCTGTCAGAATGGTTCACGAGCATTCTTGCACCGTAGTTGCAGCAGAGGTAATAGTCCTTAGCACCGGGCTCCTTTGGGAACGGAACCACCATAAGATCCGCGCCCTCGTTTTTTGCATTCGATGTTCCGAGAGCCCAGTCAGCCATTGCGAAGAACAGCGTAGACTGGTCGTTCGGGAAGTAACCTATCCAGCCGGGGAGGTAGAGCTGCTTGCGTGAGATCTCCTGGAGGAGGAGCTCAGCCTTTTCAAGCTCGGGGTCGTTGATGTTATTGCTGAACTTTTCGCCGTCATAGTTGATGACTGTATGGCCGGTCGACTGGATAACAGCCTGACCGAACCAGCCGTTTATTCCGTATCTCTGAGTGCCGGAGGGAGCGTTCTCAACGAACTGTTCCATCATGTCCATGAAAGCATCCCAGTCCCATTCGCCGTCGAGGTAAAGCTCATAGGGATCGTCAAGGCCTTCCTGCTGCATGAGCTTTCTGCTGTAGGTGATGAGGAGCGGATCGGAAATCGAGTAAGGGATAACATAGTGTCCGCCATTGTACTCGAACATATCTATAACGTCCTTCATATCGTCCCAGAGGCCGTCCTCGTTCATGCCGAGAGAGTCGTAGTAAGGATCAAGAGGAGCATACTGGTTTTTCATAACGCCGTTAGGCACAGCATCCCATTCATAGGGGAACATATCCACCTGATCGCCGGCTGCGATCTTGGTAGACAGAATGGTGAACTTTTCCTCCGGGTTGACAACGATCGATTTTATCGAGCCGCCATAGCGGTCCTCGAACAGTGAAAGCGCAACCGAACGGTCAGCCTTGCCCTCAGGGTTGAGGTCGTAGTAGCTGAGCCATACGATGTCCATGGGCTTATCCTCTTTCGCATCAGCCTCAGGAAGTCCCTCGTAGTCAGTTACGGAATACTGGTCAACGTGAGATTCACTGCTGCTGTCATCCTTTTTGCTGCTGCAAGAGAGTGTTGCCGACATCAGAGCAGAGAGGGCGATGATGCCTGCAAGGGCTCTTGTTAATTTCTTCATAATAAAAACTCCTTTCGTACAACGTGCCGGTGAGAGGGTCAGCACGGTCATGTCAAGTATATTATACAATATTTCTTACCCGATTGTCAAGAATAATGTGAACATTTTCTTGAAGGGACAAGCATACGGAATATGCTGAAAAAATATGAAAAAATTTCCGAAAAGACTTGATTTTTCAGGAAACAGGTGGTATAATAATAAAGATGATAGTTAAAGCAAAAGACCGGAAGCCTCCGGTCTTTCGTTTGTATTAGGACTTATCAGAAAGGAGACTGCTAATGAAGTATAAGAAATTCGGAGCGACTGAACAGCGTGTATATGACCTTATAAAGCCGATAACCGACGAGCTTGGCTATTACCTCTGGGACATCTGCTACGAAAAGGAAGGTGCGATGTGGTACCTGAGGGTGTTCATTGACCAGGACGAGGGGATCTCTATCGACGACTGTGAAAGGGCTACTGCCCCGATCAACGAGGCGCTTGATGAGGCTGACCCGATCTCACAGAGCTATGTGCTGGAGGTCGGCTCTGCCGGACTTGAACGCGAGCTCGTCAAGGAGGAGCACTTCGAGGTCTGCACCGGCGATACGGTAAGACTTCGTCTGATAAGAGCTGCGGACGGCGAAAAGGAATTCACCGCTGTGCTTGCCGGCGCCGACCGGGAGGGAGTTACACTTGCCCTTGAGGACGGCTCCGAGAGAAAATTCCCGCTTGCTGATATCGCATATGTAAAGCTTTACCTTGAATTTTAAAAAGAAATATTATTATACTGGAGGAATCTACAGAAATGAATACAAAGAAAAAATCGTCAAAGGCTGCAAACGCTGCTCCTGAGTTCAGCGGAAGCGAATTCTTCGAGGCACTTGCGCTTCTCGGCGAGGAAAACAGCGTCGAGACTGAGCTGCTCATCGAAAAGGTCAAGTCCGCAATGCTCAAGGCTGCAAGAAAGGCTTACCCCCACAGCGAGGAGAACATCCGCGTTGAGATAGACCCTTCTGAAAAGCGCTTCCAGATGTTCATCGCACAGGAGGTCATAGACGATTACCCGATCGACGAGAATGAGATCAATATCGACGTTGCCAGAACAATAAAGCCCGATGTCATGGTAGGAGATAAGCTACTGAAGGAAATAGATATCTCAAAGCTCGGAAGAATGGCTGCTCTCTCCGCAAAGCAGTCCATCAAGGGCGACCTCAGAGAGATAAACCGTGAGCAGATGCTCAGCAAGTTCGAGCAGAAGGAGCATGAGTGCATCACTGCAACAGTTTCCCAGGTCGAGCCCGGCAGGGGAACTGTTACCGTCCTCTACGATGGCACAGAGCTCTACCTTTTCCGCAATGAGCAGATACCCGGTGAAACTCTCGTCGAGGGCAAGCCTGTAAAGGTATATATCACCGGCATAATCGGCAAGAACAAGAAGCCCGTAGTCAAGATCTCCCGTACCCACAAGGACCTTGTAAAGAGACTCTTTGAGCTTGAGGTGCCGGAAATATATGACGGCATCGTTGAGGTCAAGTCGATCTCGCGTGAGGCTGGTTCAAGAACAAAAATGGCTGTCTGGTCGAACGATGCGAACGTTGACGCAGTAGGCGCCTGCATCGGTGCGAAGCGTTCAAGAATAACCGCTGTCGTAAGCGAGCTCAACGGTGAAAAGATAGACATCATCCCCTGGAGCGAGGACCCCGGTGAGTTCATCGCAAGAGCGCTCGCTCCCGCAGAGGTGCTCAAGACAGTCATCACCTCCGAGGAGGAAAAGACCTGCACCGTTATCGTGCCGAACAATCAGCTCTCGCTCGCTATCGGAAACAAGGGCCAGAATGCAAAGCTTGCGGCAAAGCTTACAGGCTACAAGATCGACATCAAGCCGCAGTTCGATACCCTTACAGGTGACGCAGCTCCTGAGCTGAGCCCGGATTACAAGGTGCCGGAAACAGTAAAGCCTGAGCCTGAGGAGGGTGAGGATGAACCAGAGCTCGTTGAGAATGTGCTTTCTCTCGATGATGCTCCCGCTGAGGAAGCTCCCGCTGAAACGGCAGATGCTCCTGAGGACACAGAGGAATGAGCATGAAGCCGAAAAAGGTCCCCATGAGAATGTGTCTCGGCTGCAATGAGATGAAGCCGAAAAAGGAACTGATCCGCGTAGTCAGATCCCCGGAGGGAGATATAAGCCTCGATATCACCGGCAAGAAGTCCGGCAGAGGAGCTTATATCTGCCGCAGTACCGAGTGCTTCGGCAAGGCAAGAAAAGCCCGGAGATTTGAAAAGACATTTTCATGCAGGATAGACGACAGCGTTTATGAGGTGATGGCTGATGAGCTCGGAAAAGAAACGCAGAACGGCTGATCTCCTCACGATATGCAACAAGGCACGGAAGACCGTCAAAGGCTTTGACAGCGTTTGCGGGTGTGCCGCAGAGGGCAGGGCTTTCTGTGTGATAACAGCCTGCGATGCCTCTGCAAAAACGGTCAAGGAGACCGTGTTCGTCTGCGGCAGATATTCAGTCCCTGTTATCGCCTCTGAGCTCTCGAAGGAAGAGCTCGGAAAGCTGTGCGGAAAGTCAACTGCGGTGATCGCGGTGACAGACAAGGGCTTCGCGGACGCTTTTATGCGTATCAGCGCACAATGATACTGATGAGCTTGTGCTCTTACATTAATATGAAATACTTCCGCCCGGTGCGGAATGACCTATGGAGGTATATGAGCCTATGGCTAAAAAAATCAAGTTAAGCGATGCAGCGAAGGATCTCGGCATCTCTTCGCAGGAAATCATAGACTATTTCACCGAGAATGGTGACAATAAGAAAAAAGCCGGAAGCAGTCTTACTGAGGATGAAATGGACCGTATCCTTGAGCATTATACAAAGCTCAGAGAGGTGAAGTCATTCGATGAGTATTTTGCCTCAAAGAATGACCCGAGACCGGCAAAGAAATCCCCGGAGCCCGTAAAGGAAAAGCCTGCGAAAAAGCAGGATGCTCCTGCAAAGAAGCCTGCCGAGCCGAAGAATGAGCCTAAGGCTGACAAGAAGCCTGCTGCCAAGAAGTCAGAGCCGGAGAAAAAGCCCCAGCCTGAAAAGAAGGCGGAGCCTGTCAAAAAGACTGAGCCTGAGAAAAAAACTGAACCGGTGAAGAAGTCCGAGCCCGAAAAGAAGGCAGAGACTAAGCCTGCTGAGAACCCTGCCCAGAAGCCTGCCGAGCAGAAAACAGCTCCGAAGAAGGAAGAAAAGAAAACCGAACAGGAGGCTCCCGCAAAATCCCAGACCGAGACTGCTCCCCAGAAACAGCAGCAGCCCAGGAAGTCTGAGAAGAAAAAGGAGCAGGCAAAGGCTCAGGATAGAGGTGAGCGCACAAAGTTCAATGCGGCGTTCAGCTCTGAGACAGCCCAGACATCTACTCAGCGCCGTACAGTTGATACAAGAGGAAGCTACGTTGACCTCGATAAGTATAACGAGCGCTATGACAATATGGCTTCTTCAAACAAGCATAACGAGAATTATTCCTCAAAGAAGCAGAAGATAAACCAGAAGTCCGCTCAGAGGAACCGTCAGCAGTATTCCCGCAAGGAGACTGAGGCTGAGAAGCTCAAAAGACTTGAGCTCGAGCGTGCAAGAAAGCAGCAGCTCAAGGTGCTCATCCCCGATTCTATTACGGTCGGAGATCTTGCTACACGCCTTAAAGCTACAGCGACCGAC
>CAMOXW010000006.1 GCA_946629405.1 uncultured Ruminococcus sp. | reverse complement strand
TTGAGTTGCTTCTCACTGTACTGCCAAGTATGGCATTCCTGCCAAATCCGGATATTCTGGAAGAACTTCTGCCCTGGAATGAATCTGTGCAGAAAATCTGTAAAGCATTATGAGTAATAGTAATCCCCGAGCCGCAGCTCGGGGATCTTCCATTTAAAGGTGGTATGTTATTGGGCGGTTACGAAGTATCTGTCTTTCTTTGTGTTGTTGCCTACTGTATAGACCTTTCATATTAGCTTTTGGGGAAACTTCTTTATAAGTACCGACTTAAATGTATGGGGGAAAACTGTCCTATTCGATTTGATGTAATATTTTCTTCGTTAAGAACCGTGGCCATTATGTGAAAACTTATTGTATTGATCACAATCAGAGTATTCATACTTTATAATATCAATAAGTGCTTTACATGACAAACCCAAAAGAATGAATCCTCCAAAGCTATTGCATACGCTCTGTCAGCTCCAGATTTTTTCTCAAGTTTATGCAGTTTTCTTAATATCTTGTACCCATTTTTCTTTAAATCGTGATTACTTTTCAAAATCGAATCAAACTTCATTATAAATCTCTCCTCAAATACTATTCGATATGTTTATAGAAATCGAATTAATACTTAACTTTGCCTTCAGCCACAGCCTTCAGATGCGCACCATAAGGACTCTTACCATAAGCCTCTGCGGATTTCAGCAAACCGGCTTTGTCAATCCACCCGTTGATAAATGCAATCTCTTCAGGAGCTGAAATTGTAATACCCTGTCTGTTCTGTACCATTTCTACAAAGTTTGCAGCTTCAAGAAGACTCTGCATCGTACCGGTATCGAGCCACGCAAAGCCGCGACCAAGAAGCTGAACATCGAGCAAACCATCTGACAGATACATATCATTCAGCGTGGTGATTTCCAGCTCTCCTCTTGCGGAAGGCTTTACCTGATTTGCTCTGTCGCTGACGCCTGCGGGATAGAAATACAGACCTGTTACCGCATAATTGGACTTCGGGTTTGCGGGCTTCTCTTCAATTGAGAGAGCTTTGCCGCTCTCATCAAATTCAACTACTCCGAAGCGCTCGGGGTCGGGTACATAGTAGCCGAAAACAGTAGCTCTGCCGTTCTCTTCCGCATTCTTCACGGACGCTCTGAGCATACTGCCAAAGCCGTTGCCATAGAAGATATTATCTCCGAGAACCATTGCACCTGCCTCGCCTGCAAGGAATTCCTCGCCGAGAATGAATGCCTGTGCAAGTCCGTCAGGACTCGGCTGTACCTTGTAGCTGAGATTGATCCCGTACTGGCTTCCGTCGCCGAGCAGAGCTTCAAATCTCGGTGTGTCATCGGGAGTGCTGATGATCAGAATGTCCTTGATGCCAGCAAGCATCAGAGTGCTGAGCGGATAGTAGATCATCGGCTTATCATAAATGGGAAGCAGCTGCTTCGAGGTAACTTTTGTCAGCGGATAGAGACGTGTACCGCTTCCGCCTGCAAGAACGATTCCTTTCATATCAGTTCACTACCTTTCAAAACTTAAATGTATCCTTGAAACCAAGCCACTTCTGATCCTTGTCAGAAAGATTAAGCTTTGTTCCGTCTTCGAGAGTATAGCCCTCAGCGCTTGCTGTACCGTTGTATTTACCAACAAGTTCAGGCCACTCAATGCCGATCTCAGGGTCATTCCATGCCATGCCGCCCTCATCATTGGGATGCCAGAAGTCGTCACACTTGTAGCAGAACTCTGCTATATCGCTAAGCACAAGGAAACCATGTGCAAAGCCCTTGGGAATAAGGAACTGCTTCTTATTCTCCTCTGTGAGCTCTACACCGTACCACTTGCCATAGGTCTTTGAATCAGTGCGAAGGTCAACTGCAACGTCAAAAACTCTGCCCTTGATAGCGCGGACGAGCTTTGTCTGCGGGTACTGCTTCTGGAAATGGAGTCCGCGAAGAACTCCCTTTGTAGAACAGGACTGGTTGTCCTGTACGAATACGATATTGATGCCAGCCTCTTCCATATCACGCTGGCTGTATGTTTCCATAAAATAGCCACGGTTGTCACCGTGAACTGCGGGAGTTATAACGCAAAGCCCCTCGATGCCACCGACGTTTTTCTCAACTGTGATCTGTCCCATTACTGTATCTCCTTTAAATATCTTGAAAGCGCGTCCTGCCATGTTGGGAGCGGTGTGAAGCCGTTTTTCGCGAGTTTGGACTTGTCAAGTCTGCTATTGAACGGGCGTGCCGCCTTGCTCAGTCCGTATTCGGAAGTTGTGACAGGTGTTACCTTTGTGGTCATTCCTGCCTGCTTGTAAATCTCAACGGTAAAATCATACCACGAGATGTATCCGCCCTCATTTGTAGCGTGATAGTAGCCGTACTTTTCAGTTTCAGCCATATCCACGAGCAGTCTCGAAAGGTCGAGCGTATATGTTGGAGTGCCTATCTGGTCGCTTACTACGCGAACTTCGTCATGTGTCTTGCCGACGTTTATCATGGTCTTGATGAAGTTCTTGCCGTTCACGCCGAA
>CAMOXW010000005.1 GCA_946629405.1 uncultured Ruminococcus sp. | reverse complement strand
TTGTCTGATGTGAATACATAGAGCGCCAGGCCATGCTCGCGGGAAGCGATCACATCAAGCAAAGCATCTTCTTCGGAGGCTTTGTACTTAACTACTGGCAGAAGTGGATTGAAAAGTTCGTGTTTCACGATCTCATCGTCGATACCAACTGGCCCGATCACGGTGGGTTCGAAGCGAAGGGTATCCGGGTCTCCGTGTCCGCCATGAAGTATGCAGGCAGAAGATATTTCTGAGATGCCTGAACCTGAACTGACCGAACCTGAGCTGCCCGAACCTGAATTGCTCGGGAATGGATACTGCGAAGCCTGGGCAGCACATTTATCATAGGCCTGCCTGCTTATCAGATGTGGATATTCCGGGTTATTCAGGGGGTCGGATCCGATCTGCCGTTCTATCTCAAATTTGATCTCTTCGATGAAGTCATCATAGACGGACTCTTCGACTGCCACCTGATTGATATTGATGCAGATCTGGCCGCTGTTCATTATCTTGAAGAAAGCGATCTTTCTGGCGGCATCGCAGATGTCAGCATCCTTTCTTACTATGGCCCAGTTTCCGGTCTCGCCGCCAAGCTCCAGTGCAACAGGAGTAAGATTTTTTGAAGCCTTGTTCAGTACATGAACGCCTACTTTAGTTGAGCCTGTATAGAATATTTTATCCACACGTTCGTCAAGACAAATATCTGCAACATCATGACCACCGCCGATGACCTTAACATATTTCTCAGGGAATGTCTGTGAGACCATTTTTTCCAGTAATTCTGTGCATGCAACAGATTTTGAACTTGCTTTAATTATTGATGTGTTTCCTCCGGCAATGCTCGCAGCCAGTACACCAAGTGAAAGTAAAAACGGGAAGTTAAACGGAGATATGATAAGTGAAACACCATACGGCATCTTATAGACCTTGGTAAACAAACTTGGAAAGCAAGCAAGACCACTGAAATGTGTTTCTGGTTTTGCCCATTTTTTCAGACCATGAAGTATTTCGTTGATCTCAAGTATAATACTTCCGACGTCACAAATATATGATTCTGTTTCATGACGCCCAAGGTCCACATTCAACGCCTTTATCATTTCAGCTTCATTCTGTACGATCATTTTCTTCAGTTTTTTCAGTTGTCTTATCCTGAAATCTATGCTGAGTGTTTCACCGCTTCTGAAATACTTTCTCTGATGTTCAACTATATCATGTATTTCGCTTACTGTATACCCACTCATAAATACCTCCATAGAATAAATAATTATATGTAAATATTCACACTCCTCGCACTTGTAAGCGATTCAAATATTTTAGTGAATAGTCCGGTAATTGGACTGTGCTGATACAGCGTAGTTTTTTCGAATATTACTATTCCTGTACTGTTCCATCGACTGTGCCTCTCTATCAGCGATACGTTTCCCAATTTCTGAAATAACAGCATCACGCAATAATACTGAATTTGTCGGCACTGCTGCGGAAGTTGTCATCTTAGCCGGAATGTCTGCGGCGGCTGCGCCGGCGATGATCGTCATCGACAGCATAGTTGAAGTGATGCGTTTGATTAGTTTCATATTTTTCTCCAATTATAGTTTTTTATTTGCTACAAAAAATACAACATAAACTATTATATGATAAATCAAAATCGATGTCAATAGTTATTTCATAAGAACTCTTATATGTAATTCGATGAGTTCATCACCCGTATAAACTACGTTATTTCCGTGAATAATCAGGTGATAGCCAAAGCATTTACTCTCCAAGGGCTTAACGTGCGTAGTCGGCACAGATGCGGCAAGCCACTTCCTATTCAGTTTATCAGCTGTAACAATGTCGAACCACTCCTGTTCGCAGCCCTCTATCCTCATAAGCAGAAGGAGCAAGTCGTCTTTGACCTCCGCTGACGGTGCAACGATAGTCACTTTTTTCTTCATATAGCTTGCAAACCAAATGTATTGCAGCATCGTTCCGATACCGCCGCTGTGGTCGCCGTGAGTGTGAGTGACAAGGATATAGATATTGTCGTACTGCTCCCAGTTCATTTTCTTGACCTTCTGGTATGAAGTCGCAGGGCAGTCAATGAGAACGAGTTAATTGTCCTCGACAAAAAACGCGGAATTATGCTCATCTGCAAACGCCGAGCCTCTGCCTAAAAACAGCAGCAGACGTCGTTCTGTATCTGTGTCAGCAGCTCGGATATATACTCGCCCACATTTTCAATAGTGCTGTGACTGCCGTGAACTCTTACGACCTGCTCCGACAGCTTTTTGCAGTTTTGATAGTTGTCGGGAAGAACGGTATCAGCGTCACTGCACAGGGTATATGCACGTTCATTCTGTGTGCTGACAGACATTTCACGGTACTGCTCCACATACTCAGCAGGAATGTCCGAACCTGTGATAAGCTCCAGCTTATGGGGATAATAGCATGGATTTGTAAGTATGCACGGGCGCTTGAATTTACGGCTCAGCTTGTCAGCATACCAGCAGCCGAGGCTCTGTCCGACAAATATAAAATCGTCGGTATCGACCATATCCGAAAGCTGTTCAAGGAGCGCTGACGGCGAAGTCTCTTTGTATTTTAGCTGCGGAGATATTATATTCTCAGGAGAAATAATATTGCACAATGCCTTGTAATTCTTGTTGTCGGCAATTCCGAGAAAGCCGTGTAAATTCAGTATCTTCATATTCCTTCTCCTATCAGCTCAGTCAGAGCCTTCTCAAATTCCTTATCCTGCTGAACGGTTCGTTTGGGCATTCCCTTTGTGCGTCCACCGCTTCTGCGTATCTTAGCCGAAACCGCACGGAATTCAAGCAGTCCCGAAATGTTATCCTCGCTGTATCGTTTGCCGTCCTGATTGAGAACTACGGCCTTCTTGCTAAGGCACATAGCGGCAAGTCCGTAGTCCTGGGTAATGGCGATATCTCCGACACTTACAAGGTTGACAAGTCGGTAATCAGCACTGTCCGCGCCCTTGTCAACTATGATAGTGTCCGCGCCTTCGTGCTGGATAGAGTGGGCTGTATCGCATATTATTGTACATTCAAGTCCGTATCTCTTTGCTGTTCTGACGGCAATGTCAACTACCGGACAGCCGTCCGCATCAATAAATATCTTCATATACACTCCCAGAAAGTTAGCAGATCATAATTGTTATTATATCCTGAATGTTTATCCTGGACTTATCCATAAAGACAAGTTCCTGAGAATAGCTGTCAAATATCCGAACCCCACCGATTTTATCCACATATCTGCCTACCGACTTCTTTTCATCGGGGACGAAGTAGGTCACGCTGACCTCCGGCTGTTCGTCCAAGCTGTCAAGCAGACGGTTCAGGGTTGTGTTCAACTCGTTCATTTCGTCCTCTGTCAGCTCTATCCTGTCCCCTTCAAGCCCTGCAGTTTCGGCAACGGCATCATCGTATATATACAGTATCAATCAGCTGAACCATTCCAATCACTGGACTTTTTTATGTGTATATGCGTAATATCACAATTCTGACAGTTCTGCAAACTGCTCCTTTAGCTGGGGATAGAGCCTGCGGTAAAACTGGTAATACTTCTCATAAACAGGTATCGTATTGCTGTCAGGCTCGCAGGTCTTAGCTGTTTTCACCACTGCACGGCAGGCTTCCGGAACGCTTCTGTAAGCATTTGTTCCGACCATTGCAAGTATCGCAGCACCAAGCGCAGGTCCCTCCTGAGATGCAGAGGTATATATCGGGCATCCGAAAAGATCGGCGAGCATCTGCCGCCACAGCTTTGACGAACCGCCGCCGCCACAGGCTGTCATACTGTTCACTTCTATATTCATTTCACGGAATATCTCAATGCAGTCACGGAGCGAATAGGTCACTCCCTCCATAACGGCACGGATAAGGTCAGCTTTTTTGTGCATTGCAGAAAGTCCAAAGAAAACTCCTCTTGCGAACGGGTCAAGGTGCGGAGTTCTTTCGCCCATAAGATACGGCAGATAGAGCAATCGGTTAGCCCCCGCAGGTGAAGCAGCAGCCTCCCTGTCCATAAGTTCATACGGATCAATTCCTGTATTACGGGCAGTTTCAGCTTCAGCACCACAGAACTGATCTCTGAACCATTTCAGCGACAAGCCTGCCGCCTGTGTAACGCCCATAACGTGCCACGCTCCCGGAACAGCACAGCAGAAGGTGTGGATCCTTCCTTTAGGATCAATCAGGATATTGTCGGTATGAGCAAATACAACTCCGCTCGTACCTATGGTAGTGAATGCCTTGCCATCCTCAGCAACACCTGTTCCGAGTGCAGCAGCGGCGTTGTCTCCGGCACCGCCTACAACCGGAGTTCCGGCAGCAATGCCGGTCTTTGCAGCAATTTCCTGAGTTATCGTTCCGGTGATCTCCGGCGATTCATAGACTCTTGCTAACAGTTTTTTATCAATACCAAGCTTTTGCAGTACTTCATCCGACCAGCAGCGGTTCGTAACATCAAGAAGCTGCATACCAGATGCATCAGAAACATCAGTCGCATATTCTCCTGTGAGGACAAAGCGGACATAATCCTTTGGCAGCAGAATGTGGGCGCATCTTGAATAATTCTCCGGCTCATTATTTTTCACCCATAGTATTTTCGATGCTGTGAAGCCAGTAAGAGCTGGATTTGCAGTGACAGCGACAAGGCGCTGAGCGCCGACTTTTTGAGTGATCTCCTCACATTCGGCAGCTGTTCTCTGGTCGCACCAGATCATCGCCGGACGTATCACCCTGTTTTCACTGTCAAGCATTACAAGCCCGTGCATCTGTCCGGAAAGACCGATACCCTTAACGTCCTCCGGAGCAATGCAGCTCTTTTCCATAACCGCTCTCAGCGTAGTAATTGCGGCATCAGCCCAGTCCTTCGGGGCTTGTTCAGCATAACCGTTCTGAGGCTGATAAAGGGGATATTCAGCATTTGCAGATGCCAGAGTATTTCCCATAACATCGAAAAGAACGGTCTTAGTGCCGCTTGTTCCGATATCTATACCGATGTAGTATTGCATAAGCCGCTCCTTTTACAGTGAAAACAGAATGTTGTTCACGATAGCTTCGAGCATTTCCTGTCTGCCGCTTGAAAGTGAATCAGTTACCTCACCTCTTTGCAGTGCATACTGTTCAAGCTCCTCAAATCCGACATCTCCGCTGATTATCTGTTTGCCGATACCGGTATTCCAGCTTGCATAGCGCTCCTCTGTGAATTTATCGAGTCTGCCGTCAGCAATGAGCGCACGGGCAGCTTTAAAGCCGAGTGCAAATGTATCCATACCGGCAATATAGCTCAGGAAAATATCCTCCGGTGTGAAGCTTCCTCTTCTTGCCTTTGCATCAAAGTTGAGACCGCCGTTTGTGAAGCCGCCAGCCTTGATGACCTCATACATACAGAGTGTGGCATCATAGATATTTGTCGGGAACTGGTCGGTATCCCAGCCGAGAAGCGGATCACCCTGATTAGCGTCAATAGAGCCGAATTTTCCGTTTTCTCTTGCAACTCTGAGCTCGTGCTGGAAGGTATGCTGGGCGAGAGTTGCGTGATTTGCCTCGATATTAAGTCGGAAATCGTCAAAGAGGTCATATTTCCTCAGAAATCCGAGAACTGTTGCTGCATCAAAATCGTACTGATGCTTTGTAGGCTCCTTGGGCTTGGGCTCTATGTAGAAATCTCCGGTGAAGCCTTTCCTGCGGGCATAGTCTACCGCCATATGCAGCAGCCTTGCCATATTGTCCTGTTCAAGGGCATAGTTTGTATTAAGGAGAGTCTCATAGCCCTCTCTGCCGCCCCAGAAAACATATCCGGTTCCGCCAAGTCTGATCGTGGCATCTATTGCGTGTTTTATCTGTGCAGCAGCATAGGCGAATACATCTGCCGACGGCGAAGTGCCGGCACCGTGCATATAGCGCGGGTGATCGAAAGCCTTTGCGGTACCCCAAAGCAGTTTTTTATCGGGATATTCCTTCATCTTTTCTGCAAGGTAGTCCACGGCGGCATCAAATCGGGCATTTGTCTCTGCGAGTGTACCGTATTCCGGAGAGATATCCCTGTCGTGGAAGCAGAAATAGTCTATCGAAAGCTTGTCCATTATCTCGAATGCGGCATCTATCCGTGCTTTTGAACGAGCCTCCGGGTACGATTCACCCCAAGATTTGTCAGCAGTTCCTACGCCGAACATGTCGGTTCCGTCACCGCACATAGTATGCCACCACGATACTGCAAATTTCAGATGCTCACGCATTTTTTTGCCGTCGATGATCTCATCAGGATCATAATACTTGAAAGCAAGAGGGTTCCTTGAGGACTTGCCTTCATAGGTAATCTTTTTGATATCCGGGAAAAATTCGTTCATAGCTGTAACCTCCGGTAAAAATCTGGAATCAATAGCTGACTTGCAAATCTGCCTTTCAATAATTATACTACATTTCCACGCTAAACGCAACAGTTTTTGTATAAAACACAAACATAAAAAGCAAATCGAGGTCGAGCCGAGCAGCCATTTCTGAAACAGAACAACATCGGCTATATCAAATTCACCGTCAGCATTTCCGTCGCCTAATAATATGTAATCATATTCATCAGCACCGAACTGATAGACTTAAATCCCCATTCTTCCGCAAGCTCCTGTGCAGTGGAATTGTCATAGCCGTAGATGATCCGTACATATGGATAGCCCTGCTCACTTTCGACCTTGTATTCAGAATTCTGGAATTTGATATATGGAAGGCTCAGTGCATTATCGAAAGTACGGCATCCGACATATTTCAACGATCTCGGAAGCGTAAGCGTTGTAATACCACAGGCATGGAACACATCTTCTCCTATCATTTCCACTCCCTCGGGAATGTTTATGTCCTTCATTCGTGAAAAACCGAAAAATGCGTTGCTTCCAATCCGAGTGATACCCGGCGCCAGAACGACACGAACGATATTACCGGACAGGTGTCCCCACGGATTATTATTAGCACATGATTATTTGATTGTCAAGATGAAAATGTTATTCAGGTATCCTG
>CAMOXW010000004.1 GCA_946629405.1 uncultured Ruminococcus sp. | reverse complement strand
GTCGATAAGCTCTTCAAAGTACTTCTTACCAACTTCCATAACTACGTCAGAATACATCTGGATGAATCTTCTGTAGCAGTCCCAAGCCCATCTGGGGTTGTTGGACTTTTCAGCGATTGTGTTAACAACTGTCTCATTGAGACCGAGGTTAAGGATTGTATCCATCATACCGGGCATTGAAGCTCTTGCACCAGAACGAACAGAAACGAGGAGAGGATTCTCCTTGTCGCCGAACTTCTTGCCGGTGATTCCTTCCATCTTTGTGATGTACTCATTGATCTCTGCCTGGATCTCATCAGAGATACCGCCGTCCTCATAATACTGAGTACAAGCCTCTGTTGTGATCGTGAAGCCCTGAGGAACAGGGAGACCGATGTTTGTCATCTCAGCCAGGTTTGCGCCCTTACCGCCGAGAAGCTCTCTCATGTTGGCATTACCCTCTGAGAAAAGGTAACAATACTTATTTGCCATTGGTGTATACCTCCATTTTTAACATTACCGGACAAGAACCCTGGGGGCATTATCCGAGTTATACCTATTATAACACATCTCAGAAAAAAATACCATATATGTGATGACAAAAATTACCCCTTTATTTTATTGCAGTTTGTACAAAATTTAACAAACCACTTTGTTTTCTGCGAAAAAGGCTTGCATTTATTGTTAAAGTATGTAAAAATAAATACATGGCAGCGGATGGTAAAAGCTGCAAAATGGTTTATGAAATAAGGAGTTTATTATGAAAAAGATCACAGCGACTATACTTTCATGTATACTTATCGGCTGTACGGCAGTTTCCTGCGGCAGTAAGAAAGAAGAAAACACGGCGAGCAAGGTGCTTCCTGCGGAAGCGGATGCCTGCATAAAGGATTTCGTAAACAATGTTTTTGAGGGCGACGGCAACGGTATGCTGAACTGTATGTACCCTCATGCACTCATATCGGGACTTAAAAGCAGCGGACTTACAAAGCAGCTGTATTCCGCATTGGAAATGGGCGTGGACGGTTCGCTTGATAAGTGTACCACCTCAGACGAGGTCAAGATCAGCGAGAAGGCTATGAAGGGCGCCGGTGTGTATTTCGACTCATACACCAATATGCTCAAGGTCAGCGCTCCTCCTTATACCGTGTCGGACGGCTATAAGCTGAAGATGAATGTTACTGTCAAGAGCGGCAGCCAGAAAGACAGCACCTCGGAGGATATAATCGTTGTTGATGTTGACGGTGAGGGATGGAAGATAATACCCATGGACGAGGCAACTCTTGAGTCGGCTGCCGACGGCGGTATCGGCTGATAAAGGGGAGCTACAAACGTGAAAAAGCTTTTATCAGTGTTTCTGGCATGCGGTCTGCTGGCGGCTTCGGCGGTCTCCTGTGCAGGAAAAGGCGAGACCTCGTCTGCTGCGGCTGAAACTACAGCTGCTGCGACAACTGCGGAAGCTGCAACAGAGGCAGAAACAGAGCCTGCAACGGAACCGACAACAAAAGTGACCGTTGAATACTACGATGGGCTTGTCTGCTCGGACAAGATGACCGACAAGGAGAAGAAAAATTCAAGTTTCCGCGAATTTACGCTGCTTGATGTTGACAAATGCTTCGAGATAGGCGAAAACGGACGCAATTCCTACTATTTCTATCCCGCTGATATAACGAAGATAACCAAGATCAAGGATTATTTCCGCGAGCTGACCATATACGACGAACAGCTTGACCAGCAGTTCCTTGTGCACATAACACTTCCGCCGAATTATGACAAAGACAAGGAATACCCGGTGGTATTCATCACTGATTCGGCGTATCATCTGAAAAAAGTTCCCGACCTCTGGAAAGTCATAGACGAGGGCGAAGCCGCTCCCGTTATATTCGTAACTCTCGGCTACGATTACGACACACGTGAGGAAGAAGAGCGTTTTGATAAGTTTATCCTGCAGGAGGAAAAGCTCCTTGACTTTATCACCGATGACCTTATGAAAACCATTTCTCTCAATTACAAGGTGGACGCTTCACGTTCTGTATTTTTCGGGCATTCATTTGGCGGGGTGTTTTCACATTATGCCCTTTGCAATTCGGATAAGTATGATTATCAGCCCTTCGGGAGCTATATAATAGGAAGTCCCTCATTCTACGCATATTTCTATCCCGATATGGAGTATTTTGACAACAGTTCCATTAAGGATCCGTATGCTTTTCAGCGGGAGTTCGATTATTTTGACCGCAATGAGACAATGGACAAGAATGTGCTGATATGTGCAGGCGGCAGAGAGAATTACTATGATTTCAAGGCACCTGATGACCTCCCCACTATCCCCGAGGAGGCAAAGCTTCTCCATGAAAGGCTCGTCTCTCACGGTGCAAATGCTGAATTGAAGATATATGAGGATTGCTACCACAATAATTACCTTGCAGATATGCTCAAGGATTACCTGAAACAGAATTTTCCGCCTGAGAACTGACACTATTACGCTATGGAGAATACAATGAAGAACAAAGCACTGACACTTATGTTGTGCGGACTTATGGCGGCTTCGGCTGTTTCCTGCGCGGGAAAAGGCGAGACCCCGTCTGCTACGGGGGAAACTACAGCTGCCGCTACAACTGCGGAAGCTGCAACAGAGACGGAAACAGAGCCTGCAACGGAACCGACAACAAAAGTGACCGTTGAATACTACGATGGGCTTATCTGCTCGGATAATATGACCGAAAAGGAGAAGAAAAATTCAAGTTTCCGCGAATTTACGCTGCTTGACCCTGCCAAGTGCTTCAGTCTCGGTAAGCGCGGACGCAATTCGTACTGTCTTGACCCGAAGGAGTTTGAAAGCATAGAAAAAATAAAGGACAGTTTTCATGAGTTCACTATGTACGACGAGCAGCTTGATACTAAGTTCCTTGCTCATGTTATCACGCCGCCGAATTACGACGAAAACAAAGAGTATCCCGTATTCCTGATAACTGACGAAGTCTATTGGATGGAATTCATTCCGATACTTTGGAACATCATCAATGACGGTGAGGCCTCTCCCGTGATATTCGCCACCCTCGGCTATGAATATGAAATCGATGGCGGTGCAAACGAGACGCGCATGGACAAATTCATCTTCCGTCAGGATAAATTTCTCGATTTCATTACCAACGACCTGATGGAGACTATCTCACTCAACTATAAGACCGATGCGTCACGCTCGGTTCTGTTCGGACATTCCTGCGGAGGTCCTTTTGTGGACTATGCTCTCTGCAATTCCGATAAATATGAGTATCAGCCTTTTAAGAATTATATAATCGGAAGTCCAGCATTCTGCAACTATTATTATTCTTACGACGGTTCCTATGAGCCAGCTGACTATTTCCCCGATCCTTATGCTTTTCAGCGGGAGTTTGACTACTTTGAACGCAATGAAACTATGGAAAAGAATGTTCTTGTTTGCGCAGGTGAAAAGGAAGACATTGAAGTTGATTGCGGCGATGGCGATTCTATGGTCGAGGGCACTAAAAAGCTCTACGAAAGGCTTATATCCCACGGCGTATCGGCGGAACTGAAAATATACGAGGGCTGCTTCCACACGAATTATCTGAGAGAAATGTTTCCGGACTATTTGAAACAGAATTTCCCGCCAGAGGATAAAACTCAAAATTGACATACAGGAGGAATTGATTATGAACAAAGCGGTTATTTTAGCAGGCGGACAGGGCAAGCGCATGAAGGCGGAAATGCCCAAGCCTCTTTTCAAGGTTCTCGGCGAGCCTATGCTCCGCTGGGTGATATCAGCCTGTGAAGCGGCTGACCTTACGGATATATGCGTGGTAAAGGGCTTCAAGGGCGAGATGATAGATGAGTATCTGGACGGTCAGTACAAGACCGTTCTTCAGGAGGAGAGACTTGGTACGGGCCATGCGGTGAAGCAGGCTGTGCCCTTCCTTGAGGAGGATACAGAGGGGAATACTCTCGTTCTCTGCGGAGATGCTCCCTTTATCGATGCCGAGACTATCAAGGAGTCACTTATCATACACAAGCAGCAGAAAAACGCTGTTACGGTAATTACTGCGGAGCTGGAGAATCCCTTCGGCTACGGCAGGATAATCCGCTCGGCAGGCGGCATCAGCGGCATAGTTGAGCAGAAGGACGCTACCGAGGAGCAGCGTCGGATAAAGGAAGTAAATTCGGGCACATACTGGTTCAGGACTGCCGACCTCATAGAGCTTCTCGGCAAGCTCAGCAATGACAATGTGCAGAATGAGTACTACCTCACCGACACTATCGCCATCGCTCTCGCGGAAGGCAAGAACGCAGGCGCATACAAGTCCGAGAACGCGGATATCATCAGGGGCGCCAACGACAGAAAGGACCTCCTCGAGCTGAATACCTACGCAAGAATGGCTGTTATTGAGAAGCACCTTGCCAACGGCGTTGAGTTCACCTGCACAGACGGCGTTGTCATCGAGCGCGGCGTTGAGATAGGCGTGGGCACGGAGATACTTCCCAATACTATAATAAGAAAAAATACCACCATCGGCAAGAACTGCAAGATAGGTCCCAATACCGTGGTGGAGAACTGTAAGATAGGCGATGATGTAAACCTCCACACAGTGCAGGCTTACGAGTCGGAGATAGAGGCAGGCGTAAAGATAGGTCCTTACGTTCATATCCGTCCTGACAGTGTTGTTAAGACGGGCGCCAAGATAGGCGACTTCGTGGAGATAAAGAACTCCACTATCGGCGAAAAGACCGCCATTGCACATCTTGCCTACGTCGGCGACAGCGACATCGGAAAGCGCGTGAACATCGGCTGCGGAACTGTTACCGTAAACTACGACGGTATCGCCAAGAGCCGCTGCGTTATCGGTGACAACTGCTTCATCGGCTGCAACACCAATCTCATCGCTCCCGTAAAGCTGGGCAAGGCTGTATACACAGCCGCAGGAACCACCGTAACAAGGGACGTTCCCGACTATGCGCTGGCTATCGACAGAGGAGTCATGAAGATAAACGAGGGCTATACTCTCAGAAAGCTCAAGAGCAAGCTTGGAAAGTGAAAATAAAAGTAAAAAAGGCTGTCCTGAGACAGCCTTTTTTATATAGGTATAGAACCGGAACTGGCAAAATAATAACGACCTTCATTGACACCCTCTCAAAAGCCAATCAAGGTCGCTATCGAGTTGGCGGCTGCGCACCCTCTATACGCAGATGCCGTACGGCAGGCACAAATTCCGTAGTGCCATATATCCCTTTGCATTGTTATCACTACTGTTGTAACGTTTTAAGCGATCTGAAAAACTGCCTTAGGCGATTAAACATATTATAGGCATTAATGTTTAATAACAGTTGTGAATAAGTAAGATGTCTTTTGGAACTGGTTGATGTGGCTTTGATACGGCGGAGTTTAGAACCGTATCGAGCAAAACAGGATATAATTGCCGATTTTGTTACAGGACACATAATATATCTTGATGTAATTATGTGGTGGATGGAGACCGATTTTTCGGTCTCTGTTCTTCCAACAATTGTATTATAGCCCATAGGGGGAGAAAGTTCAATTGATTATATTGCCTGAAATTAGCACTATATTGCTAAATAAAATTCAATTATTTATATTAAGCGTTTATGAACAAAACTGAATATTTTATGCGTTCATATAATATTCATATATGCAGATTTTGATGTATTTTACGTCTTTCGGCAGCAGTTTTTTATCTCTGAAAACAACGCAGATGCGTTGTTTTCGGCACTTGTACAAATTGTGCTTCAAAAAACCGAGTTTTTAACAATCTGTAATATTCAGTCGCGATTATACAGATGAAATTTGTTGGTTAAATCATACACAATAATACCTCGCAAGAAAATTCATAAAAAATACGGAAAATCTTCATATATTTTTTTGTTTTAACGATTTTTGTGCTACAAAAAAGCTCCGAAGTCTGTCTCCGGAGCCTTATGTCATAATATTCCGTTGGCTGCATCCTCGATACGCCTGCGGTAGTAGGAAGCCTGCCACGGGAAGTCGAACTGCTTGAACAGTCTCAGGCAGCTCTCTGCGTTCTGAAGCGCTCCGTCCAGTCCCTCGTCGTCCCCTGCCTTGGCGAAGATATACACTACCGTAATGAATATCTCAAGGAGAGTGAGGTCCTTGGCGCCCTGCGGCTTATAGCCGAATTTCAGCAGCTTCAGCGCCTGCTGGTAGTTCTTCGCGGCGCAGTCAGCCAGCGCAAGGGCAATGTAAAGATCAGCTTCTCTCTGTGGCGAGACCTTTACCGTATGCTTCTGGAGAAAGCTTATGTTCCTCGTGCGGAAGTCCTCGGCATCGCGCCAGTTGCCTATTTTGCTGACAGTGGAGAGAGTCTCGATGCAGTAGGCGAACCTCTCGTCGCCGCTGAGCTTCTTGTCTTCAAGCTTTTCAAGATAAAAGGCGGATGTCTTGTAGTCGTGTATCCTGCCATAGAGCGCTGCAAGCTGGATTATATCAAAGGGCGAGGGCTTTTTTGCGTTGTCGATGAAGGCGTCCGCATAGGCTTCGCACAGATCCTTGGTATATCCCTTTTCAATGTATAAAGCATACACGTCAACGTACTTTTTCATCTCGGCGCTGTGAGATGTCAGCAGCGAAAATCCTATTTTTTTACGTTCTGACGGTGATATCATATTATCAGCCCCCCTGTCCTGTGGGTATTCGTAACATTGCAAAATGAGTAAAAACAGTAAATTATTCTTGCTTGTTTGCATATTCAATTCTAACACAAATTTATTACTTAGTCAACATTTGTCGGCAGCTAAAATATAAAACTGTTGATATGCACAAAAACCGTGCGGATTTTTTTCCTAATCAACATATTGAACTAATGCATCTTTTAAGCTTATTTCAATAATTTGTGATATAATAATAGTAGAGTGGAGTGGTGTACTCTCGGAGTGACTGCTCCCCTGCTATGACATACCCTCTGCCGCAGGGGCAGAGCAGTTCCAAGGGGGAATTTATATGAGAGTTCTCGTAGGTGAAGACGAGATGCAGCTTGCGGATGCTCTTTCGGAGAACCTTAAAAGAAATATCTATAATGTTGAAACCGCTTACAACGGTATAGACGGCCATGATAAAACCATGACAGGTGTGAACGACTGTATCATC
>CAMOXW010000003.1 GCA_946629405.1 uncultured Ruminococcus sp. | reverse complement strand
TCAATGCGTATGATCGTCCGCTGAATACTTACATTTATGATGACATCAGATGCATCAGGATAGCAGGTACAAGAAAATATGGCTGACTTATTTTAAGTGATCAAAAATTGCTATTTTTAGAAAAGAAATCGTTGGGGTCTATATTGTAACACATGCACAGTCTATATGGCGGTAAATAGGCGTTTTCCTGATAAGGGAGAACGCTTATTTATTTTGTCAGGATACAGTTTGTACGCCATTGATATAAAAAAACTAAGGACTTTCCGCTGTGGGAAGTCCTTTTTTGTTACCCTGTAAGCTCCTCGGGAATCCTTACTGCTCTTTTGAGTGATGAACGTTGAGTTATTTCGTGCTTACAGGAGAATTACATAAACAAATGAAGTGAATTTGGGCAATTTATACATATAATCAACTAAATTTTTTATCTTAACGAACGTGTTTATCTGTTTTGGCAGTAGATTTTTTTCGGCAATGTGCTATAATATATTTATAAGTATATGCCTGCCCTGTTTTGAATACAGCTCAAGGTGAAATATTTAGTATTTATACGAAGATCATCCTGACCATCATCATTATAAAGAAAGGAAATATGTCTGAAAACAGATGTGATTAAATTCAACAGACGGCTCCTGCGGTAACTTCAGACTTGAAGCTGAAAGCAAAAACAGGAATGCTGTTTGTAACACTGATTCAGGGGTTACAATTATGGAATATAATGATAGAAATCTGATCGGCAGTATATTGAATGATATGACTGACGGTGTGATAATAGTTGATTTTGACGGAAATATCAAAATGCACAATCATGCTGCGGAGACTGTACTCGGCAAGTCCGGAGCTGATCTGAATGGGCAGTCTGTCGCGGACGTCATGAAAAAATCGGCCGAAAATGATACGTTTTTTTCCGGCATCCTTGAAGCGGTCAGCGGAAAGCAGCTGCTTGTCAAGACTGTGCCTTATTTCCGAAGCGATGAAATGCTTTATCTTCGTATCACTACGAATTTCCTTTCAGGAAATGCTGAGCAGACAGGAATGCTCATACAGATCACGGACATTACAGAAGCGACCATGCTCTTTATCGCAAACAAGCGCCTCGCAAATCAGGTCACTAACCTCATGAACTCGTTTGTTGACGTAATGGTAACGGCAATCGAAGAAAAATCTTCATATAACGCCAACCATACCAAAAATATGGTTAGGTATGCCGCAAATTATCTGGAATGGCTCGAAAATCAGGGAAAACTGACAGAGCATACTTCGGTCAATACTGCCCCGCTGCTCATGAGCGTCTGGCTGCATGATATCGGTAAGCTGATCGTTCCGCCGGAGGTAATGGACAAACCAACACGCCTTGGCAATGCGGAGATCAACATCCGGCATCGCATCGAGACTTCAAGGCTCATGCTGCAGATCCGGGAGCTTAAAAACACCGAAAGCGCTGAGGAATCCAGATCGCAGCGTGAACTGCTCGATCAGGCAGAGGCACTGATATTCTCTGCCAATACTGCGGGATTTTTAGATGATACCGTTATAGCGGAGCTTCACAAAGCTGCAAATATACAGTGTTTTACATCGGATGGAAATGTTATCACGCTGCTTGATGAAAGTGAGCTGGAAGCGATCACCGTGCAGCGAGGTACACTGACTGCACAGGAACGCAGGATCATTGAATCTCATGTAACATACACAAGAATGCTTCTGTCAAAGGTAGAGTTCCGGGGCGACTATAAGCCGGTGCCGAAATGGGCTGCCGGACATCATGGACTGCTGGACGGCTCGGGATATCCCGATCATCTGAGCGGCGATATGATCCCGTGGGAAACAAGACTGCTCACGATCATTGACATTTACGACGCACTGACTGCCGAGGACAGACCGTATAAACCGCCGGACAAGGCGTTTGCGATCCTCCGTGATATGGCTGATGCAGGCAAGATCGATTCCGGAATACTGAAAGACTTTATCAAAAGCGGTGCATGGAAACATGAGCCGGACAAATCCTGAAAGGAATGAACATTTATGACGATAACAAAGGAAAAGAATCAGGTATCCTGACCCTAAAATCGAGGGCAGGATAGATACCAAAACTGCGCCGGAACTTGAAAGCACTCTGCATGATTCACAGGAAGGGATCACCGGACTTGTGTTCGATCTCGCAGGTGTTTCTTATATTTCCTCTGCCGGACTTCGTGTGCTGCTTATGGCGCAGAAGCAGATGAACAAGAAGGGCGAGATGCGCGTGATCCACGCAAGCAGTGACCTCATGGAGATCTTTGAAGTCACCGGATTCAGCGATATCCTTAGGATATGATGACTGACCCCACAATTTGTCACTGTGAATCAATAATAAAAAATCAGGCCGCACTCAGCTAAAGAGTGCGGCTTCTGATTTGTCCCTCTACATTTATTTTTACCCTTTATTTCATCCTCTGACAGTGCAGATAGAGAATGATCATTTGCTGAATAATGCACGTTTCATCTTTACAAGATCAAACATATCAAGCTTTCCGTCCGCGCTGAAGTCCCCTGCCTTCCAGTCGGCAAGCTCTGTACCGGGCGCTGCAAGGAGCCATTTCTGCATAAGTACAACGTCTGAGATACTGAAGCTTCCGTCACCGTTTACGTCACCCCTGATGCTTTCAGCGGACTGCCCTGCAAGCTCAGCATACCACTTCTGATTGCTGCTGCCATTGTAGACATACTGCTGTACATTCGCTCCTGAAGCCATTGACTCACCGTTTACATCAAGCGCAGACTTACCGTCAGTTATTTTTGTAAGGATGCTGTAGGAACCGTCCGTATTCTTCTCTATCCTGAACTTCTGGTTCTCTCCCTTATTGAATGTGTAAAGCTCAACATTTGTTCCGTCGGCTGTCTTCTTTCCATTGACGTCGAGGGCGTATGAATCCCCGCCGCCGAGCTGGGAAATGAGATAGAAGTATCCGTCGCCCGCTGAAACTGCCCTGAACTGTGCCTGTGCTCCGTTTGCGGATGCCTGCTGCACATTAGTGCCGTTTGCAGCATTTTCACCCTCAGCCGAAAGATAAAGCCCGCTGCCCATATTTCTGAATGTATAGACCTGACCGTCAACAATGTCAGCTGCGGGCTTGTCCGGAGGAGCTATGACAGGTCCATCACCGCCGGTCGGCTTATTCCCGAACTCTGATGCAAACAGCTCTGCAAGCTTCTCTGCACCTGCACGGTTCGGATGAACATTGTCGATATACATTGAATCAGCCTTTGCAGCACCGACAGATACACAGTAGTCCTGCCAGAGCGTGAACAGGTCAACGACCTGACAATCCTGCTCCGAGGCTATCTGATCAAGCTCGGCTGAGAAATATCTGCTCCTGAGCAGCGGTGAGAGTGAATAGTCGCCCTTTCTTCCCTGCTGCTTAACAAGGATAACATCCATTCCTTTAGCTTTTGCACGCTTCACCATATCGGAAACGACCTTCTTGTACTGATCGCCCTTGTAATACTTTCCGTCATTGATACCGATAGAAATAACGAATACATCGCCGCTTCTGCCGTATTTTTCAATGCAGTCGAAATTGCCGTGGTCAACGAAGCCCTGTGCATACTCCCCGCTTGCAGCCATATTTCTTACATACCAGTTTTTGTCGATGTACTTGCCGAGCATCTGTCCCCAGCCTGCCTGAGTGCTCGAATCAAGCGGGTAATAATTGCAAACTGTTGAATCTCCGCAGAGCCATACAGTCGGAGGCATTGAAGTGCTGTCCGATATCTTGTTTATCTCGACCGCACTGATAGAGTAAGCGTTGCCATCCTTGCCGGCTGCCGCACGGATATTGAGCTGACCGTCAGTTACAGGAAGAATTATTTCGTCAACAGCGTTGTTGCCGGTCATGTTGACGATCTGGAGCATATTCTCCATGTATACGCTTGTACGCGCTGTGTTTCCGAGAGTTACCTTCACCTTGTAAAGTCCGTTGGGAACATCTGCGTTGAAGGTCGTATTTCCGGTAAACTGAACTGCATCGCTAAGCTCATTCCTGCCTGCCGCAGCAACGTCCTTTACGTCATTTCCGGAGAATCCGAAGCCCTTGCTCTTGTCATACTTGTCAGCAGCTCTGACGGAGGTAAAGCCGTTTGAAGCATTTGCTCCGAGGTCGAATTTCAGGCTCACCGCAGTAACAGGCGGTGTATCAGGTACATCCGGCTCATCAGTAACAGGTACGCTTATATTATGCGGATCATTGTTGAGCAGCACCTTAGGCCTCGCCGGGAGCGGTGCATCACTTCCGAGGTAATAGCTGACATGAGGAGGCTGATTATATGCACTCTGCTGGCAGGCGTTCTGCGCTCTGTACTGCATATCGTGCATGAGCGTTGTAAGGCGCACCTTGGTCGTATCTGTCGTACACCATATACGCAGCTTTGAATTGTCGTCAGTCCTGAGGATGAGCTCCTCGCGCCAGTCACCGAACAGGTCGGCGGTCATACACGGGACGGACTTCGAGCTGTTGTTTGAACCGCAGCCGTTTGCAGTAAATATGCGGTCTATCTTGTCAGCGCCGGTCATTTTTGTTATCTTGTTCCCGTCAAGTATCTCGCGCTCAAGGTCGCCGTCCCAGTAGATGAAGAAGTTCTGGGCTGGTTTTGTGCCGCCTATCTTCTTCCCTGCCGAATTATACACATTTCCGTCGGCAGCTCCCCAGAATTCCGCGCCCTTATTGCCTGCCCAGACGTTATCTGCAGCGCAGCGCCCGGTGTCCTTGGTATTGTTGATGTGGAAAATTTTCTTGCCGGTCTTTGCATCATAACAAGTCTCACCGTAGGGCTTGTCCTCGTGGCATTCCCAGACCTCCAGTCCCTCTCTGTCCGGGATAAGGTCGCCGACGTGCATAGCATCACCGTGAAGATCGCCTGTAGTCCAGAGGAGCTTTCCGTTGTCGTCGATACAGTTTGCGCCGGTGAAAACCTCCTGTTTTCCGTCGTTATCACAGTCCGCCACCATTACATTGTGGTTTCCGCAGCCCCAGCCGGCTGTCTTTTTGTCAAAGCCTGTATCGTACACCCAGCGCTTGACGAGCTTCTTGTTCACAACATCAACGGCTGACCATGTAAGTCTTGTGTAGTAGCCTCTGCCGTAGATAGCTGACGGATGAACTCCGTCAAGATAAGCGATACCACTGTTCATACGGTCAACACGATTGCCGTAGTCATCGCCCCATGTCGCCTTTGAGACCGTACCTCTCGGAACAGGAAAATCTATCGTGTCAAGTGCCGCACCTGTCTGGCCGTCAAAAAGGGTAATATACTCAGGACCGCTGAGGATATAGCCGTTTCCGTTGCGATAATCCTTGCTTGCGTCGCCGATGACCTTGCCCTTGCCGTCCTTGGTGCCGTCGGCGGTCTTGGTGATAAGCTCAGCCTTTCCGTCGCAGTCGAAGTCAGCAACGCACATCTGTGTATAATGCTGACCTGCACGGATATTCCTGCCGAGGTTTATCCTCCAGAGCTGCTTGCTTTCGAGAGTATAGCAGTCAATGATAACATCATCGGTCTTGCCCTGCTGGGAATTGTCCTTTGAATTGGACGGGTCCCATTTCAGGAATATCTCATACTGACCGTCGCCGTCAACATCTCCCACACAGCAGTCATTCGGTGAATACTGGCTTCCGGGACTGTTGAGCCTGATATCGAAGTAGTTGTTACCGGATGTAAATCTGCACTTCTGCGAGTTTACGACCTTTCCGTCCTCTATGCAGTCAACGCGGTAGTCTGAAGCTGCGTTTCCGCCGTTGTCCTGATAAGATGTTGCTTCGCCGGCTCTGCTTGTGTAGATAAGCTTGTCATTGCGATAGAGCCTGAACTCCGCATCGTCCGCATCGTTGGCATTATAGCGCCAGCTCACGAACATACCGCTGCCGTTTTTCACGGCATAGATACCTCTGTCCAGGTACTCCATGACAGCCTTGCCGTTTCCGCCGGCACCGTAAGCTGCATCTGCATCGACGCTGCTTATCACACCTGTATTTGACGTTGCGGTAAGTGCGAGTGCAGCAGCAGCAGCGGAAAACCGTTTGATTTTTCTGTTCATTTTTAATTCCCCCCGTTAAAAGATTCAGGTTTATTCCCTGTTCGTCCTTATCTGTTAACAGAATGATAACATTTTATTCATGGTTTTTCAATGTATTTTTCTATCACAAAGTTGTGATTTTGTTGCATATAGTTATTGACACAAATCATGCGGCATTGTATAATATTTATAGTGAACATCCATAATTTGTCGTTTGCATATGTAATATATTGCCAAGGATCGGAGGAATAACTGTGAAAGCATATATGCTGGGCTGGCACTGGAAACACCCTGCTGACCTGTTTAAGGAAAGACCGAACGGTATACACGGTATGCAGATTCTGCTTATCCGTTCAAAGGCGAAAATAGGCATGGGCAGTAATGTTTACAGTGTCGGAAGCAACACTATTTTCGTCATTGAAAGCTGCTACCCCCACGCTCTGTACGGTGACTGCGAGGAATATGTTGATGACTGGATCAGATTTGACCTCGAGGACGAGGATACGGAGTTCCTTGACTCCCTCGGAATTGAGCATAATGTCCCCATAAAGCTCGATTCGGATACCGTCTCCGACCTGATAAAAATATGCGTGGAGGTCTTTGAATCTGACAAGCCGGAAAAGGATGCAACTATCCGTTACCTGATGAACGCTATCTTCATGCAGATAAAAAGCTGCTGCAGCCCTGAGGACAGAAACAACCGTTCACAGTACGAAAACGAACTCGAGGACATACGCAGACAGATATACGAATCTCCCTCCGCCGACTGGAACATCCCTCAGATCGCCCAGAAGCTGAATCTGTCGGTATCCCACTTCCAGAGGCTTTACAAGCAGCGTTACGGCATCCCATGCACAAAGGACATTCTCACGAGCCGTATGGAATACGCAAAACAGCTGCTTACGGATTCAGATCTTTCTGCTGTTGAAGTAGCTGAAAAATGCGGATATCAGGATTATTCCCATTTTTCAAAGGCTTTCCAGAAATACGCCTGCGTTTCGCCGTCAATATACAGAAAAAGCAACCGGTGAACGCTTTTATATCATCATACTTACGGTCTGCTCCATATGTTACCTGAAAACAAGGGGGTATTATGAAATATTTATTCTTTACCGGACGCAGGATATGGGCTGATCTGCTGGCTCTGATACTGACAGCTCTGATGCTTGTCATAATCTCAGCTCAGTTTTAAAGCCACTCTCCAATATACGACGACACCTCATACGATATGTCCTCCGGCTGGCTCACCGCGGACGGAAAAACAGTCTCTATGAGCTCACTTTCCGCGGGGAAAATTACTATAACTCATTCTTTGTCGGAATTGAAGATCATTGACAAAAGCCTTTGCATCAAAAGCTCTGACACTTTCCTTGATGTTTCCGTTGACGGCAGAAATATGTATCACTATGCGCCTTCTTACCCGGACATCATCGGAAGATCCTACGGAAACTATATCCATGTCATACCGCTCCCGCCGAATGCAGACAAGCTCACAATGACTCTGACTCCGGTTTATGACGGAGATACCGCTGATCTGCGGTCCGTATCCATTGAGGAGCCTGCTAAATTCGTCTCAGATATTTACCGGCATGGTATGCCTCAGTTTATCGCCTGCTTTATCATGATAGTGTTTGGCATTATATTGATACTGCTCGATATCACAGGAGGCAGCAGTATCTCAGGACAGCCTATGTGATTCCTTTCACTTGGAGTTTTCTCTGTTGTTATCGCCATATGGTCGATGAACGATACCTATATATTGCAGAGCTTCACGAACCGCCCGGAGCTGATAAAAATACTGTGTTATTTTTGTATGATAATAATTGCCTATCCTCCGGTATCGTTCGTAGCAAGTGCGGCAAAGCGCCGTGACAGCCGGATGCTTCCTGCGCTGCTCTCTCTGATATTGCTCAACTTTATCACTACTGTGATCCTTTCAGGTCTTGGTATCACGGATCCTCATTATATGCTCATTTTTTCCCACATAAATATCGTTATTGCTATGGTGATGACTATTTATCTTATGGTGCAGGCATACCGGAATAAAACTATTGAAAATCAGTTTCTTCGCACGATACTGATCGGAATGTCAGCAGCTTTGTTCGGAGTAATCATTGACCTTGTACGTTTCTGGTTTGCGAAGAACAGTGAATACGGCTCAAGTCTGTTCACAAGAGTAGGTGTTCTCATTTTCATCGTTGCGGAGGGAGTCTATCTGCTGAAAGAAAAAAACCGTATGCTCATCGAGCAGGGCAATTCTCAGCTGATGAAAAAGCTCGCATACACCGATGCTCTGACAGGAATGTCGAACAGGACTGCCTACTACGAAAAGGAAGCATATCTGAAAAAGAACGAAAAAAACTGCACCATTGTCATGCTGGACATCAACCTGCTGAAAACAGTCAACGATGAATTTGGTCACGCTGAGGGAGACAGACATATCGCCTCCGCAGCTAAGATCATCAGCGAAAGCTTATCCGGGCTTGGTACCTGTTACCGTATAGGCGGCGATGAATTCGCCGCTATACTCGATACCGATGACGCAGAGAAGGTCGAAAAGGCGCTTAAAAGCCTTGAACAAGCCTCAGATGCCTACAACAAGGCTGAAACTCCGCCTGTTCCATTGCAGATAGCATACGGCTATGCAATTTATTTCCCGAAAAATATGTCAGTTGAGATAGCCGCAAATATGGCTGACAGCCGGATGTATGAAATGAAGAGGATCATGAAAGCTATCCGGAAATGATACGGAGGACAGATAAATGAAACGATATCTACATAGTCCGAACGCTTGCGATATGTATTGTTTTTAACAGAGAGGCTGTTTATTTCGGCATCGTCAATTATCAGAAAACAGCGGCAGCTTTTCCTCATACGGCGGAGGCTATGCTGCCGCAGATCAGATATCCGGAGTCGGCTGTACAGCACAGATATATGACGCTTCAAACGGTCTTCCGACATCAGATGCTATGTTCCTCCTGAGTGCAAGTGACGGCCGTATGTGGATAGGCGGCTACAATGGTGAATATAGGATAGAATATTTAATTTTGCACTTGACATTGTCTCCTAAGAGTGGTATAATATGTAAAAAAATATCAGCAAAGCTTTACACGCATATATTTCTCCGATACGGGTGGGCAGAGTATGTTTACTGTGTTCACATCAGGCACACATAATTGCACACTTTTAACACTTATGGTTGTTAGCTCAAGTGAATAATGTGCAAAAGTAGTTTCACATTCACAATTAATATTCTACGAGGAGGGGTTATTATGAAAAAAGCACTGGCAATTTTACTGGCTTTATCACTGACAGCAGCTCTTGCTGCCTGCGGAAAGCAAGACGAGTCCTCGGACAAGTCCGATGCCGCAACAACAACTACTGCTGCTGCCAATCAGCAAGAGTCTTCCGGGGAGGATCAGACGACAACAGCTACTACAACAGCTGCGACCGATTATACGCAGGATTCAAAGGTATCTTGCACATTTTTGATTTCATCATGTGGTACTAACAGACAACACACGGAATCAGAATATATTACGCCCTCTCAAAAAGCTGAGAACGATTTAGAAAAAATTCTAAAATCAATAAATGAGCATGATAGTGAATCGATAAAAGTACTTTTAAGTGAAACGGTACGTGATTCTATTGATGTTGATTCAGAAATCAATCAAATGTTTGAGTTTTTTGATGGAGATATAGTGTCTTATGATAACCCTTTCGGCTCAGCTACCGGAAGTTCAGAAAAGAAGGATGCTGGTGCTAAAGTCCAAAGTCTTAAAACAGACAAGGGAACAGAGTATTATATTGCCATTAAAGAGTGGTATAGCTATGATGAGCATCCCGAGCAGGTAGGAATATATAACATAACTGTGAAGAACACTTCGATTTTATCAAGTGAGTTAGAATCGGACAATGCAGTGTATCGGCTTAATGCTGATAAGTGATTTAACAACTCTTAGTCTATCGGCACACTCAAAAACCATACCGCATAAGTTATAATCAACATTGTGGAGCATACCACAACAGGCACAAACCCTATTGGAACTGAATAACCGCAAGCTCTCGGAAACGCTCTGTAAGCGTTTCTGAGGGCTTTTTCTTTTCAGCGGTTAGTTTTCCGCTCCATTCGGTTATAAGCCGCTTGAATTCTTTATCCTCGATCTGTTCGGAATCGAGCGATCTGCGCGATGCAATAAGGCACCGTCCGAAATCATCGTGTATCTTCATTTTTGTCGCAAGCAGCTCCTTATCATGATTTATGCGTACAATATCGTCCAGCAGAGCTTTTTGTCTGATGCGAAGCATTTCCAGACGTTTATTGTTTTCTCCAAGCTGTTCACTGATACGGTAAAGTTCGGTCATATTGGTCGCTTCAAGCTGTATTGCTGTGAAGCTGCCGGACGATAAGATCTGTTTTGAGAACTGCCAAATATTTCCATCTAGGGGCGGAAACCTGAACACTATTTTTGTTTCATCCTTGCTTTCGCTGCTGCGCAGCTTTGGAGAATCGATCCGAACACAGCCGCCGTGTTCTTTTATCCTCATAAGCTCGTCCCAGACATTGTTTGCATTTATGACAGTGTGGCCTTTCAAGGTATAGATAAGGCGGTTCATTGTACGGTTGACAAGAATTGGTTTGCCGTCGGTCTCGGCAAAGCCCGTCGGGATAGGAATATATTGCTTCCTTGACCAAACGCGAAAGCTCTGCTTTATTGACTGAACGCATCAGATCTCCCCCGCTTTCTTTTTATACACTTATATACATTTCCTGCGGAGCATTGTTCCCGGCAATGAAACGTATGCCGCTGCGGTCTCCGATCAACACCTCTATCGAATCGAGCCGAAAGCAGTTTTTCTCCAAGGCATCTTCGATAAGATCGAAAAGCGCAAATATCTGGTTTGTATCAAGATCGCGGACAGGAGACCACCTGAGGACGGCATCGATCCCGCAGATAGCAAGGTTGCCTACTATGTCATTCAGGCTGATATACAGCTCCTGCATATTAACACAGCCCTGCTCCTGCTCTATCAGGCGGAGATTGCACCGCCGCTTGACGTAAGTCCCTATTATGCATAGCCTGCGCAGAAGTGATCTCCTGTCGGCAGTATCTGCGGAACGGATATCGTTCTCGATAAGCACAAGCTGTCTCGCATTTTCTTCCGACAGGCTGTTATAGATGCTGTTTTTGGCCTTGACAGCTGCCTGTTCGGAACGGGAGTTCAGTTCCTTTGCGAGCAGGGTGTTTTCCTGACGCAGCTCCTCGGAGACCTGTTCCAGCTCGTTTATCAGGATGTTTATGTCGGAAACGTCATGCTGATAGATAAGCTCACCCTCCGAAAGCTTGTGCAGATAAAGGTACTGCGTAGGATCGGAGGTGAGAGAGCCGTTTTCCAAAAGCTCGGAAAGCTCCTGCGGAGTCAGCTCTTTTGCGTATGTGCTGCTGATCTTTGTCTGACCGCTGCTGTCGATTATCCTCATTCCGACTGTTGACTGTTCAAACACCGTCCGGTAATGAGTGTTGACAGGAACAAGACCTATCATAATACAGCTTTCCCAGATCATTGCTTCAAGAAAGAACACCTTTGCGGTAAGCTCGATGACCTCAAAATTCACAACAAAGCTGTTGATAAAATACGGGACAACTATAACAGGTATCGCAATACCGACCAGCATCGGAAGCACCTTGCGGTGCTTTTTTTGTGCTATGCTGCGGGTGCGGCTGTAAATAAGGCACACTCGCATCACGATAAGCATAACAGAAAATGCAAGAATGATCAGAAAGCCGAAATAAACGTGGAAATAAAGATTCTCTTCTTCCTCGGGATATATCTTGAAAACGGCGTGGTGATACTCGTTGGTGAGCATTACTGCGACCGATATAAATCCCGGAATAAGCAGGAGATACCATTTTTCGGGAGATTGTAGTCCTCGTTCTTCCCGAGGCCGAAGGCGGCATAAAAGCCGTAGATCAATGTAATGATCCACGGGAATACTATGCAGTAGCCGCTCACCCGCATTATATGGACATTTTTATAAAGCACCGAATCCTGGAGCAGACGTACAAAAAGCAGAACATCATAATATAACATTCTATTCTTAAACAACGCAGCATAAATCTCTGAGTTATGCGAAGCGCTATTGAATGGAGCCAGCCGCCGAGGAGAAAAACATATACCGCAAATACGACAAACGGACGGATCACATCGCCGGGCAGGACCCGGATGCTGAGCTGACGGTAGAGTGAGATCGCAAACAGCAAGCCAAAGGCTGCGGCTATCAGCCTGATCTCGCGGCGCGAATCCCTCATGCTTTTCATCCCTTTCAGATGTGATTTCAGACTTACTCATTCTATATTAAAGCACATATTTTTTGAAAATGCACTACCCTTTTGTGTAGGGAGGTTCATAAAAATCATTGTTTTTTGGTCAAAACTATACTTTTGTGTATTGTGCAAATTATTTTAATATGGTATAATACCATTGTGAACTGTAAATATACAGTTAAAATGCAAAAATTTTAAACGGAGGGACAAATATGAGAAAAGCAATTGCGGCTGTGCTTGCCGCAGCGATGCTCGCGCTGACGGCCTGCGGAGATTCCGATAACTCAGGTGCCGAAACGCCCTGGGGCAGAGACAAGAGCAGCAAAACCGAAAGCACGCAGTCAGAGGCGGAGAGCAGTACTGCGGAAAGCAAAGTTACTGACAGCTCAGACGCCGAAATGCCCTGGGGCAAAGCAGAAAACAGCAGCTCGGAGTCGGAGATCGACGGCACATATCTGAGTTTTGACGGCTTGATCTATAACAATGATTACGGTTTGTCCGCTGATGAGCTGATAAACAAAGCAAAAACTCAGTATAGAAATCTCCGGATGAGAGCTGATACTCCAAAGGAGCTTGCCGATGCCGAAGCAGGCTTGATCAAGCTTGAAAACGGCAGATTCAGCTGCTTATTTTCAAAATCCAATATGAACAAATGCGAACTTTCCGGCAGCTTCAAGCTTGATGATGACAAGGTAAAGTTCAATTATGAGAAATATGTGGTTACGTGGTATGCCAAACCCGGAAACTTGGAAAAACTTGACGAGCCGGAAATAAACGAATTCCAAGCAGGAACGGAAGATGAATGTGGTAAGGCGCTTGATGTGCTGAATGGAAGCGGAACTTATTTCAAGCTTATAGGACCTTTAAAGTTTTACTTAAATGATCCTACAAACTATGACATGAGACGCATTCCTCCGGCTACGAGTTGTGTGCCGAGCATAGATCTGCTGGATTTAGCAAAGAGCGGTGCCAAATTTGCTTCTGCCGAGCTTCTTGAAAAGCACGGAGATTTTCTCTGCGGAGATACCGTGGGATGGACAATTGACGGCGGTTACGAATCGGGAAAGAGCTTTACCGTTTCTCTTGATCCTCAGGCAATAATAGATGACTGCGATCCCGTTTATTACGACAAAGAAATGATCAGGGATAGATTTACGAAAGGGCCGAAAGGGATCGGTTCGACTGATATGACAAAGGTGGAGTTTTCTAACGGCAAGTGGAAGTGGATCTCCTCGGAAGGTGAGACTCTCTCCACCGGAACATATTCCGAAAGCAGCATACACAAGGGATTTATTGTCATTACAGCAGCCAACGGAGAAGAGAACCGTCTTTCGGGCAACGAATATCTTTTCATTGACGATAGCGGGATATACTATCCTGCTGCGGTGAAGATCGAATGAGAACGGTATCCCCCGCAAAGCTCTGAGCTTGCGTTGGGAAAGTAAAAACAAAGGAGTAATGACTATGACCAAAAGAAAACTTATCCCTCTGCTGCTCGCATCGGCAATGGCTTTGAGCCTTGCCGCCTGCGGTGACAAGAGCGACGGCAAGGAAACAAAGTCCGAGGTCGAAAGCACAGCCTCACAGCCCGCCGACAGCAGCGCCGTATCGCAGCCCGATGAAAGCTCCGGGGCTGTCAGCAGCGCGGAGGAGAGCAAGACCGCAGAGGATAAATACAAACTGCCAAAGGGCGCGGCCTCCGAATACGAGGTATATAAGACAGTCATAGATTTTCTCAACAACGGTTATCACTATGACGATCTGAAAGATGTATACGATCCGGTCATTCAACTTGTTTATAAATCAAAAAAAGAGGAAGACCCTAAGGATAATTTCACCCTCGGACTTGACTTCAAAGAGAGCTACGCTTTGATCTCTGATCTTATCGCAAAGGCAAATGAACTCCCGATGCCTGTTGATGATGACGGTGATTTTGAAGATGATCGTATTGACTTCGACGCTTTTGTATCTGTTTTCCCCGAAAACCTAAGAAGCAAGACCAAAGATAATCCTGTGGTATACAAGGGATTTCTCGGAAAACAAGTATATAGTATAGTGACCAAAAAGAATCCGAAAGATGGAAAAAATCCATTTGCTTGGAGCGAAAAGACCAAATGGACTGCGGTCGAAGAAAGCAAGCTTAAAACCGAAGATCTCAGAGAAGAATTTCACGAGTACGAGGATCTTTTAAAAGCCTTTCCGCAGTTCACTTGTGTAAATATCGGCAAGGAAAGCTCTAATACATATGATATATACACAACGAAGATCGACGGACGGTATTATCTGGTCGGCTTTCATACAACCTCAGGCGGAGGTCTCGGAGGCTGATCTATCTGATCTGTAATCAAGGTGACAGCAGATGTCAGAAATGAATTTTAAAGGAGTAATGACTATGACCAAAAGAAAACTTATCCCTCTGCTGCTCGCATCGGCAATGGCCTTGAGCCTTGCCGCCTGCGGAAAATCCGTTTGAGCAATAACAAAAGTGAGGGACAGATATGTGGATAGCAGTTGTAGTGATAGTTGTTGCGATAGGTATAGGACTGGCGATCGGGATCCCGCGCGGCAAGGAGATCAAAAGGCTCAGAGAAGAAGGGAAAATAACCGTAAGAGACCGTAAATTCCCAGAAAAAGGCGAGGAGTTCACTTCCAAGGGCGGCACTTTGGTTGCTCTGAAAAAACAGCTTGAGGTCGCGGAGATACCCTGCGCTCTGGAGGGTAACGCAGGTACACAGGTGAACTTCAATTCAAAGAATCATTCTGCTAGGCTTTATAAGGTCGATTTTGACGAACCCTCAGGTATAGGTATCTTCCGCTTTGAGTTCACTCACTGGAAACCGACGGACTACGGTTACGTTGACGGCGAAATGATGAATATGCTCATGACATCTGTTGAAAAGATATTTCTGAATCTCGATCCGAACACGGGCGTCAAAACATACGACCTTGATCTCAAGGTGCATCACAGCATTTTTTAGGAGGCGGCAATGCTTTATTTTGCTATATTCGGAATAACTCTCGCGGTGTTTATCGCTGTCGGATTTATTGGCAATAAAGCCGTTGACAAAACAGAAAATGCTCTGCATTCGAGAAAGGTCAAAAGGCAAAACCTCAGAAATCAGAATGATCAGCCGGAGAGCCTTGCAAGCAGGTTCAATATGGCGGGAGCAAATATTCCCGTGCAGCAGACGCATTCGGCGGCATTCTGCATCGAGTGCGGGGAAAAGATCGATGAGAACAGCAAATTTTGCCGGAGCTGCGGAGCAAAGATCGAGACATACAATAAGTGAAAGGCCGTTTTCTGCGCCAATGCAGGGAAACTCGTTTTCTGACCGCGGCGGCAGCATTACGGGAAAAAGACCAATTTTGGAGGATAAATATGAAATCAAAAAGAACACTTGCGATGATCTCAGCCTTTGCGATGATGCTCACATTCGCAGGCTGCGGAAATGATGATTCGGATTATTCGGGCGATATGATGCCCTGGCGAAAAGACAGCAAAGCTGAAAACGTGCAGTCGGAAACAGAGCACAGCCCTGAGTCTGCGCCCGCGACAACGACAGCTGCACCGACGACTACGACAGCGGAAACAACGGCCGAGCCCGAACCAGAGCCCGAGCCTGTGCCTGTTGTCAAAACCAAACACAAAATCACCTATAATCATGCTTTATTGTCCGGTGACCGTGCTTTTCACGAAAACAGAGCATGGATGCTGCTGGTAGAAGACTCCGATACTGTTTTGGATCACTATGTTGCTTTGGTCGATACTAACGGAAGTATAGTTTTCAAAAGATCCTGTACCGAGCTTTCGGATATGTATGGGCTCGAAAGTGCTGAGGCGACTGCGATCTGTCGCGGATACGGTGTATTGTTTGACGGCAGCAATATGCTTATTGTTGATAAGGATGGCAAAGAATGCTACAGCAGCAACGACGGCGATGTGAACACAAAGATCACTTTTCTTGCTCAGGTGGGAGATACCTTCCTGATCTCAAGAGAGGAGAGCGGCTTTGCCGATTCAAGCGCACGTATGCAGCTGATAGATCATACCGGAAAAGTCATCCGTGATGATATCACTAATGGCGAAGAATTCGCATCAGAGCCGCTTGAATATTGCGGCGACGGACTGTACCACACGGGTTCTATTTATATAAACACCAATAATTGGAATTGCATTAATGCAGATACTTCTTTTGTATATATTCCGAAGGAAAAGGATGTATATGTACATAGATCATACGGCGGAGACGAGGTCGTTACTATAGATTCCTTTAAAGATCAGAAAACTTTTGATGCTTTTCAAAACAACAAAGACAGCGCTCCAAAAGTCAAATTATATGATAGTTTATATAGTAATATAACTACATATGGTGAAGGAAAATATTATGATGACGGAGTGTATTACGATAACAACGGCAAGAAAGCGGTTGTTCCGCAGATACCTGACAAAGTCAAAATCGATAAGGCCACAAGATTCAGCGGCGGGTATGCTTTTCTGAAAATGACGGGAGCCGACAACAGATCGTATATAGGTGCGATCGATGAATCAGGAAAGCTCGTTTACGATCCGATCCTTATAGAAAAAGACTTTTATTTAGGCGAGAATGTGCAGGGCTATTTGCCGATAGCTTTCGGCGCCGAGCATTATTATGATAAAGACAGAACCTATACCTATATTGCGACCCACGATGAAAGAGGACTGCTCACTATCGGAGAAGACGATATCAGTGAACTTAAGGATCTTACCATCCCGGAGACGCCAAATGCCTACGATGCCTACTACGGAGGCTTCGGTGATACCGGATACCCGTTTTTGAGCGGGGGATTTTTGAGAGGAGAATATCTCGACAATACCAAATTCGGCTACGGCGACAGCCGCAAGGCCACCGAAACATACTTTGTCAACGTGGTGGACGGATCGATAATAAATCGTGTTTACGAATATGAGGATATTCTCCCGAAAGAAAAAAACGAGTTTTCATACGAAAAGGAAGAAAAGTAGGATGACGGCTCATCGGATAAAAAGTCTTCTTCGCTTGACAATCTTTTGCAGGTCGAGGAGACATTTAACAGCATTTTTGGCAAAAACAAGGATGAAGCTTTAAAGACGGTCTCTGAAGCGCTTGGCATCAAATTTGAAGAAATGTTCACGGAAGAACAATGTTACGATCAAAAAACAAAGACCGCGAGCGTGACAGGATCTACAGCCGCATCTGCGAAACGGCGGATTTTTTTCTCGTGGAAGGCGAGGACAGGCGGAGGAAAATGCTGGCAAAGAGGCTCACGGACTGTCTGTCCGGGGTGCCGGAGTGATATCTTAGAGAAGTATCATCTATGGGGAGGAAGAAATATGATCTGTGCAAGATGCGGAAGTCCAATGAAAAAGGGGCAGTATGCCTGCCTGAAATGCGGGAAGACTCTGCCGGAAGGCCGCTCTGCCGAAGCGGCTGCTCCAAAGAAAAAACGCCGGTGGATCCTTATTGCGGTTATCATCCTTGCGGTCACTGCTCTGGGAGCTGCCCTTGCGGTCATACTCGTTAACAGCAGCAGCGGGAGAAGATCATCCGACAGTTCATACGGCGGCAAAACCGGCAGCATGTCCGAGCCTGCAAATGAAAACATCCTGGATAAATTCTTCACCGAAGGATATTACATCTACAAATGCAACGAGTTTTCGGATCTGTCGGGAAGGACGGTTTACGGAGAGATCACCGTCAAGAAGGAGAACCACACCATTACCAATTCCACCTATATGTCGGCTTCCTTCGCATTCTATGACGATTCGGGGACCAGGGCGCGGTACGATGCTTACGATTCCCGGATAATCTTCTCGGACTATGATTATAAAG
>CAMOXW010000002.1 GCA_946629405.1 uncultured Ruminococcus sp. | reverse complement strand
TGATGAGGTGCATTATCTCGTCGTCTTCAATTTTCTGGATGATCTCGGGTATCATGCCGTCAGTATTCCTGCCGCACCAGCTGTTTATAGCATCAACTGTCGTCTGGTCGAACGGCGCAAGGTAGAACTCCGCGTCATAATAGTCCATATCGGTCTGGAGGAAGTCCTTGTTGACCTGAATACGGTCCGGGTCATTCCGCGCCCAGATAGAATTTGCGGTGGAGAGCCTGCAATACTCCTCATCCGGCTGAGAATTGCGGAGCGAATAAAGATACTTGTTGAGCTTTTCGATCGGGATGCCGCCGAGGGTATCCTCGATCTCGCTGAGGGTATCGCCCTTAGCGCCGTTGGCAAGCATTCCAAAGGCTGAAATGATCGAATATGGCGAGAGCATCTCGTTTTCATCGGTTTTGTAGAGCTTTTTCATGAGCTCTATTCCGAAGCCCGTCTGTGCAAGAACAAGCTCATCGTCTGCTTCAAGTCCTTCGACCTTACTCCCCTCGATACCCGCACAGAGATCAGTAAGTCTGTACCTGATAACGTCCGGGAAGGTCTCAGCGACCTTGCGGCGCATAAGGATGAAGTCGAACATATTGACTTTGCCGTCACTGTTCATATCGGCAGCATCCGGAGCGGTCATATCTCCCCTGCCGAGCATCCACCTGCTGAACATTACAAGGTCAGCCACAGATAATTCGCTGTCGGCGTTCACGTCACCGTAAAGGATATCGTCCTCAGGCGCGGAGTTGGCAGTAAGGCAGCCTGCTCCCACGGAGAGTGCCATTGTGGTGCTTAGAAGTGCTGAAATAATACGCTTGTGTTTCATAGAAAAACCTCCTTTGATTTTATTGCGGAATTATGTTTCTATTAACATTAACGGTTAAGCGCATCAAAATGTGCAGCAGAAATTGTAAACATTATGTGAATATTATGTGAACGAGAGCTTCCAGTAATATCTCCGCCCTGATACCGGAAAATCCTCCATAACTCCATGCTCAGGATCGTAGAAAACTCCCCCGCTGTACAGCGACCAGTGCCAGCACCGCGGCGTTTCAAGGCTCAGCAGACACATCTCCGGAAGCTCCTCCCTTGTGCTGACCTGAACTCTTTCGTCAGATACCGATACGCCGTGACTGCGGAGAAATCCCTTCATCTCGCGCAGACAGGTCTCACGGCTGTTGCCGAGGACAGCGCTCACCTCCCCAACCGGTATCCCGGTGACCATAGCAAGCACAGCCTGCCCGCATTGCAGATCGTCCGGCTCATGAACATATGTTATATTCATCTTTACCTCCTGACTTGGCAGTTGAGAGTTGAAAGTTGAGAGTTGAAAGTTATGGTATCGCCTTGCGGCGATAATATTTAAATATGTGAGCGTAAGCGAACTCAATAACTCTCAGCTCCTGACTTTTAATTTGCAAAGCAAATTAAAAAGAGGGACTTCGTCCCTCTTATTATAGTATAGATGGTGGGTGGTTGTCAACAGTTTTACATACGTCTTCCGCCGCCGCCGTTTCTGCCGCCGCCAAAGCCGCCTCCTCCAAAGCCGCCGCCCATTGCGGAGGATGTTATGCTCGTCCACTGCTCACCGTTCACGATAACTGTACCGCCGTTCAGCTCAGCCTTGCCGTCGAAGTCGAAGGGACCTGCCATTCCGGAAACGCTCATGTTGACTTCAACAGTTCCGCCGTTAACATAGATATTTCCGTTTGCGTCAACTCCGTCAACGTCGCCGGAGCTCATTGTGATCGTTGTATAGCCACCGTTGAACTCAACTGTCGGCGTGTAGGCATTGCTCTTGCTCGCGGCATTGATGCCGTCATCGCTCGCGGAGATATTGATAGTTCCGCCGTTGATCTGAACATAGGTCGCCTCGATGCCCTCAGAAGAAGTGATGTCAAATGTTCCGCCGTCTATCTGAACAAACGTGTTACCCTGTATACCGTCGCTCGACGCCCTGAGAGTGAATGTTCCGTCAATTATGCAGATGTAGCCGAGCGAAGCGTCCTCCTCATTCTCAGCATGGAAAGCGTCCTTCAGCGCGGTTATCGTGAAGTCGCCGCCGCAGATGAGTATCGAGTCGTTAGCCTCTACAGCATCAGATTTTGCAGTTATTTCGTAGGTTCCGCCGGTGAATTTTATATCGTCCTTGCCGGAGATGGCGTTGTCGTTGGAAGCAATAGCAAGCTTGCCGAGACCGTTGAATACGAGGTCGTCCTTTGAAAAGATCACCGCGTCAGTATTCGTCTCGCCGTCAGATGTGAAGCTGCCCATTACCGCAAGTGTATTCTCGCTGCCCTCAGTCGTCGTGATGAAGCACTTGTCCGCCGAAATAACGTATATCGCCGGGAAATCATCGTTGTATATCTCAGCTCCGTCAAGCACGAGCTGTACCTTTTCATCCGAAGCAGCCTCGACCGTAATTGTGCAGTTCTGAGCACTTCCGCTTAAAACAAAAACTCCTGCCGTGGTTATGCTTATATCCTCACCGTCCGCGAGAGTGATGTACTCAGCCTCGGAGAGGTCAGCCGTCTGCTCAAGGTCGCGGGTTGTGAATGCGTCCGTAGTATCAAGAAGTCCGGATGTGTTCGCCGTGTAGGAGACTGTTTCCGCTGCTGCCGCAGAGCTTGCAGTCTTGCTCTCGCTCGATGTGGACTTGCTCTCTGACGAAGCTGCCTCTGTTGAAGCGCCAACCGTTGCCGGGGTCGAAGCCGAACCCGTTGAGCTTCCGGAAGAAGCACAGGATGTAAATGCTCCGAGAAGTATTGTGAGAGCGGCTAAGCCTGCTAAATTTCTTTTATTTTTCATCATAAGATCGCACCCTTTCAGTGTATTGTTCCGGTCGTCCGGTTTTGTTTTCCTTTGATGATATTAGTATACACGCTGAATATGAGGACAATAAATCAGAAAAGTGAAAACGGAAGGAAAAATCTGTGAGGCAGTCCGGATGAATGTGGAAATTTCCGCGTGAATGTGAAAACAGTGTGAAGCGGAATCCCCGCTTTACACAAAAAGCTCCGGAAATAATCCGGAGCCTAAAAAACTGGATATATGACAATTTGCGAATGCAATACCGCCCGAAAAATTATTGCCTGTAGCTGTTTGACATACCAATAAGCGACTGCATACTCTCCGGATGGATCTTCACTCCGCGATGGTCAACAATAAATGAGACCGCACGGTTGTTGTTGACGATGGTATTGCTGATATAATTTCCGCCGTATTCGCCGTCGCGCGTCCACGAAACAGGTGAGCCGCCGACCGACGTGAAACGTATCTTGTCCGTCTTGAAGAACTTGATGTAGTCCCTGTCAATATTCCCCTTCAGCCTGAGAACAGACCTCACAAGGTTCTGGAGCTGGATCGGATTTGCCGGCTTCTTGATAAGCATAACCTCAAAAAGTCCGTCGTCAAGCTCAAACTCACTCATCGAAAGCATCCCTGCGACTGAGGCAGTATTCGAGACCATTCCGAAAATAAAGTCGTCCTCAATAATATTTCCACCGTACTCAACGCGCATACGCTTGGAACGGATATTGGTGATCTGCATGAGACCATTCATGAAGTAAGCTGCATGGCCAAGCATATTCTTGATGTTCTGCGGTGTCTCATAGGAAATATTTGTAAAGGCACCAAACGCGACGATATATGAAAAAAACTCTCTGTTGAAGCCTCCGACATCGCAGGGCAACGGCGTTCCGTTGATGATCTGTCTGACTGCCGCCATTGTATCCTTAGGAATACCAAGACTTTTCGCAAAATCATTTGTCGAACCCGCAGGGATATATCCTATGGGTATACGTTTTTTGCTTTTCATGACACCCTGGATGCACTGACTTAGCGTACCGTCTCCCCCGGCGCACACCATAAGGTCAAAACCGCCCTTGCAAGCGTACTCAGCAGCTTTTGCAGCATCGGTACTGCTCTGGGTAGTGTGCGTAGTTACCTCATAGCCAGCCTTTGTGAACTCATCTATTATCCTGCCGAGCATACCGGCGATCATAGCTTTGCCCGCAACGAGATTGACTATAAAATACAATTTTTTCATCAAATTCCCCGTTTCTGCTTGTTTTTTATTTTAATGCTGCGCCCGGTCCATCCAACTCCCGGAGGCAGTCTCCAATTATTCCCCTTTATATTATATAACGTTCTGACAAATATTTCAATACTATCCGTATATAATTAAAATAAAAAAATATATGAAATACTATTGACAACCATAAGGATTGGTGCTATAATAATAAAGCTGAATCAATCAGTTCCAAATATTGGGGTGTCGCCAAGCGGTAAGGCAGCGGACTCTGACTCCGTTATTTCGAGGGTTCAAATCCTTCCACCCCAACCAGATCAAAGCTACGCATTTTGCGTAGCTTTTGTAGTTTCCGATAGTTCATCGCCATGATTTAACACATATGTTGTTGATTTGTGCATTTATTATGTAAGCGTCAAATAAAGGACGTATTCCTTCCAAAATGTTTACCCTCGCCATCGGCGAGGGCACTTTTATACCCTATGGGACGCGGGGTATTTGACGCTTACGAATATAAAGGAGTTCTTTCACCCGACTTTAGTATGTATACTGAAATGCCATATGCTGTACAGATATATAATACTTTCAGGAATCGTTGGTGCGGAGCTTATTTAGCATCAAAAGGGATAAAAGTTATTCCGACAGTCGCATGGTCCAACAGAGGATCTTTCGAGTTCTGCTACAAAGGCATACCAAAGGGATCGATAGTAGCTGTATCAGCGTATATGTT
>CAMOXW010000001.1 GCA_946629405.1 uncultured Ruminococcus sp. | reverse complement strand
TCTACATACCTGTTGACACAGAAGCAGGTGCAAAGTTTGAGAAGTATGACGGCACAAAGAAAATGTCAGACGCTCTCAACACAGTAAGAAGTGCCAAGGACTTCTTCTTCCCACAGACAGAAAACCTTGTTGACTTCAAGGTTGAAGGAAAGAATATCGAAATAAAGGAAACAGTTAAGGAAGACGAAGACTTCGTTGTTTTCGGCGTTCGCGCATGTGACGTAAAGAGCTTCGACATCCTTGACAGAGTATTCCTCGCTGATCCTGTTGATAACTTCTACAAGAACAGACGTGACCACGGCATCATCGTTTCCATGGCCTGCACAAGACCTGCTGAAACATGCTTCTGCCAGACATTCGGCATCGACCCTGCTGAGCCGGAAGGAGACTGCTCCTGCTGGTGCGACGGAAGCTTCTACTATTTCAGAGCAAACAATGACAAGGGGCAGGCTTTTGTGGATTCTGTTTCTTCGCTGCTTGAAGACGGCGATACTGCTGAGCTTGACAGGACTATAGAAAAAACAAGGTCAATTATGGGCAGACTTCCGCTTGCCGACCTTTCAACTGAAAACTTCGGCGGCGATAAGCTCAACGAGTACTTCAACTCCGACAAGTGGGGAGAGCTTTCCGAGAGCTGTCTCGGCTGCGGTACCTGTACCTTCGTCTGCCCGACCTGCCAGTGCTACGATATCAGGGACTTCAAGACCGCTGACGGGATCAGACGTTTCCGCTGCTGGGATTCCTGTATGTATTCGGACTTCACAAAAATGGCTCACGGCAACCCGAGACTCACTCAGCTTGAACGCTTCCGCCAGAGGTTTATGCACAAGCTTGTGTACTTCCCGGCTAACAATGACGGCGAATTTGGCTGTGTAGGCTGCGGAAGATGCCTGTCCAAGTGCCCCATATCAATGAACATAGTCAAGGTAATGAAAGCATTGGAGGACAAATGATGAATAACGATACATTGATACCATACATCGGCGTCGTAACAGATATTCGCATTGATACCCCCGATGTAAAGACGTTCAGAGTTGAAGCTCCTGAGGGCGGAAAGGTGTTCGAGCATATGCCCGGACAGTGCGCGATGCTTTCCATTCCCGGTGTTGGCGAGGCGATGTTCTCAATTACCTCATCACCCACGAACAAGGATTTCATGGAATTCAGCATCAAGAAGTGCGGCTGTCTTACCGAGTGGCTCCACGCTATGGAGGTCGGACAGATGATAACGATAAGAGGACCCTACGGCAATGCCTTCCCGGTCGAAACTGAGCTGAAGGGTAAGGATCTGCTCTTTATTGCCGGCGGTATCGGTCTTGCACCGCTCCGCTCCGTTATCAATTACGTCCGTGACAAGCGTGAGAACTACGGTGATATCCAGATTATTTACGGCTCACGCTCAAAGGACGATCTTGTTGACTATCAGGAGATACTTGACGAGTGGATGAACGATAAGGGCATCGAGGTCGATCTTACCATAGATAACGCGCAGGAGGGCTGGGACGGTCATGTTGGCTTCGTTCCGAATTATGTCAAGGAACTCAGCCCCTCCACAAGCAAGACGGTACTTGTCTGCGGACCTCCGATCATGATAAAGTTCACCCTTGCCGGACTTAAAGAGCTGGGCTTCACGGAAACTCAGGTCTATACAACAATGGAGCTGCGTATGAAGTGCGGCGTAGGCAAGTGCGGACGCTGCAATATCGGCAATAAGTACGTCTGCAAGGACGGTCCCGTATTTCGCTTCGATCAGCTCGATGAGCTGCCTGACGAGTATTGATTTCAGGAGGTACTACTATAATGGATAATATGTTGAATGTGTATCTGTTCGGCAAGAAGTATCAGGTGCCGGCAGGACTTACTATAATGACTGCAATGGAATATGCAGGCTATGAGCTGGTAAGGGGCTGCGGCTGCCGCAATGGCTTCTGCGGAGCCTGTGCGACCATATACAGGATAAAGGGCGAGTCTCAGCTTCATGGCTGTCTTGCCTGTCAGACAGAGGTGCAGGAAAATATGTACGTTGCAACTCTGCCGTTCTTCCCGCTTGAGAAAAGGACCTACAATATCGAGGAGATACGCCCCGATCAGCAGGTAATGATGCAGCTTTATCCTGAAATTTACGCCTGTATCGGCTGCAATGCCTGTACAAAGGCTTGTACTCAGGAGCTCAATGTCATGCAGTACATCGCATATGCTCAGAGAGGCGAGTATGACAAGTGTGCCGAGGAGAGCTTTGACTGCGTAATGTGCGGTGTATGTTCATCACGCTGTCCGGCAGGTATATCACACCCGCAGGTGGCAATGCTTGCAAGACGTCTCAACGGCAAGTACATCGCTCCTGAGTGCGGTCACCTCAACGACCGTGTGAATGAGATCAACGAGGGTATCTTCGATGAAAAGATCGAGGAGCTCATGGTCAAGGCTGTTGACAGTATTGACGAGATCAAGGATATGTACAATAACCGTGAGATAGAGAAGTAAGGGGGAGAGAGTATGTATAAGATCGAAAAGCTCAACGAGCTTGCAAAGGTAGTTGCTGAAAAGAGAGAGACAAACGCTGCTCTTGAACCCAGAAGAATGACTGCCGAGGAAAAGGATGAACTCCTTGCATCCTTCCACCCGGACTACAAGCAAGACGAGTTCACAGTCCTCTCAGCCGGCGTGAACAAGGGCGACAAGGTGCCTACACAGCTTGCAGCCCTTCTCCAGGGAAGGAGCCGTATCAGTGCATCTGATGTTGACCTCAGCAAGCCTGACTATGAGACGGATGTACTTATAATAGGCGGCGGCGGTGCAGGTGCTTCCGCAGCTATCGAGGCTGACGAGGCTGGAGTAAAGGCTATGATCGTCACAAAGCTCCGTATCGGCGATGCAAACACAATGATGGCAGAGGGCGGTATACAGGCTGCCGACAAGCCCAACGACTCTCCCGCCATCCACTTCATAGACGCTTTCGGCGGCGGACACTTTGCTGCCAAGCCTGAGCTTGTAAAGAAGCTCGTTACAAAGGCTCCCGAGGCTATCCAGTGGCTCAACAAGCTTGGAGTTGAGTTCGACAAGGAAGCTGACGGCACAATGGTGACCACCCACGGCGGCGGTACCTCGCGCAAGCGTATGCACGCTGCGAAGGACTATTCCGGCGCTGAGATAATGAGAACCCTCCGTGACGAGGTTCTGAACAGGGGCATACCGGTTATCGACTTCACCGCAGCGGTCGAGCTTATTCTTGACGGAAGCGGAAAGGCTGCCGGCGCAGTTCTTATGAATATGGAGACTAAGGAGCTTCTTGTTGCAAAGGCAAAGACAGTCATTATCGCAACAGGCGGTGCGGGACGTCTTCACTATCAGGGCTTCCCGACCTCGAATCACTACGGTGCGACTGCGGACGGACTTATCCTCGGCTACAGAGTCGGCGCAAAGCTTCTCTACGCAGATACTCTCCAGTATCATCCGACCGGTACAGGCTATCCGGAGCAGATCTTCGGCGCACTTGTTACCGAGAAGGTACGTTCACTCGGTGCAAAGCTTGTCAATATCGACGGCGATGTATTCATGCATCCTCTTGAGACCCGTGACGTTACAGCGGCTTCCATAATCCGCGAGTGTACAGCACGCGACAAAGGCATCGTGACACCTCTCGGCAAGGCTATCTGGCTCGACACACCTATGATCGAGCTTATCCACGGAGATGGAACTATCGAAAAGCGTATCCCTGCAATGATGAGAATGTTCGGCAAGTACGGCATAGATATCCGCAAGGAGCCTATCCTCGTTTACCCAACGCTCCACTACCAGAACGGCGGCCTTGACATTTCTGACGACTGCTCAACGGGCGTTGAGAACCTCTATGCAGCCGGTGAGGTAGCAGGCGGAATCCACGGAAGGAACCGTCTTATGGGCAATTCTCTGCTCGACGTTATAGTATTCGGCAGAAATGCCGGTATCTATGCAGCTGCAAAGGCTAAGGAGACCTCCGAGCCCTCTGGACTTAACCTCGATCACATTGAGAGCTTCCGCAAGGAGCTTGAGGCTGCCGGAGCAGCAGGGGAGACACCTTCACCTATGCTTCTGCCTCATTACGCAAGAAAAAACAAGTAAAAGACATCACGGGACGCATTTTGCGTCCCGATGTTGTGTGAAAAACAAGAAAGATAAAGTGATAATATGGAATTATTCAATGGCATCCTTTCAGTCAAAGGGGTAACGTTTCTGATGTTTTCGGTCCTCGGGATCGCAGCAATTGGCTATATACTTGGAAGGATAAAGATAAAGGGCATATCCCTCGGCACAGCGGGAGTGTTCCTTGTAGCGCTGATTTTTGGCTGTATATACCACAGTGAGCTCACTGAACAGCTTGTGACCACATACAAAGCAGGGGAGGTCTCTGCAAATGTCTCGTTTGTTGATTCAGCTCTGAAAATAGTTGATAGCATCGGACTTATCCTGTTTGTAACGGCTGTTGGTTTTATCGCGGGACCTAATTTCTTCGGCAATTTCAAGAAGAACTTCAAATCCTATGTTGTGCTTGCGATCATAATAATTGCAAGCGGAGGACTTGCCTGTGCAGGCTGTATAGCTGTCGGACGTCAGTTCACGGACCTTGAAAGCGAAGAATTCACAGCGCTCATGTCCGGAATACTCTCAGGTGCGCTGACGAGCACCCCCGGCTTTTCGGCCGCAAAGGATGCTGCCGCTGATTATCATGGAGCGGTCTCAGTCGGCTACGGAATTGCCTATATCTTCGGCGTACTCGGAGTAGTTCTTTTCGTGCAGGTCATCCCGAAAATTCTTGGCGCAGATATGGCTCAGGAGAGGAAGCTCCTGAACGTTGAAAAGAAGAAGGACAGCAAGAAGACTTCGCAGGAAAAGCTGATAGAAATGGACGATTTCGGCATAATGCCATTTGCACTTGCAGCAGTTATCGGAATCTTCATCGGATCATTCAAGTTCAAAAACTTCTCCCTTTCCACAACCGGCGGATGTCTGCTGATCTCCCTGATCTTCGGACATTTCGGACGGATCGGCAAGATAAACATAATGCCTAAGGACGGTACTCTGAAAGTTTTCCGTGAGCTTGGGCTCATGCTTTTCCTCATAGGAGCGGGAGTATCCGGCGGTGCGAAATTTGCTGAATATTTCGAGTGGGTATACTTCCTCTATGGTATCATTATGACACTTGTACCAATGATACTTGGCTTTGTATTTGCGAAGTACGTTTTAAAGCTAAACCTGCTGAACAACCTCGGCTCTATCACTGGCGGAATGACCTCGACTCCGGCGCTCGGCACACTTATCTCGACAGCCGGCACAGAGGATGTTGCTTCCGCATACGCAGCAACTTACCCTGTAGCACTCATATCCGTTGTGCTTACTGAACAGTTTATAATAATGCTGATGTAACATCAAAAAAACCGGAAGGAACTGCCTTCCGGTTTTTTTATTCTGGATAAAAATGATTATCTGATACCGTAAGTATCTCTGTAAGATC